>JANXXZ010000424.1 GCA_025350385.1 Bacteroidales bacterium | reverse complement strand
AGATTGAAGGCTTTTGGTTCAAAGTATTTACCCCTCATTTCGGCGGGTTTCATCTCTTCAGCCTGCATTGTATTAACATATTTCATGTAGCCGTCATTCCTGATACCAGTTACTTCCCAACTCACTTTTACATTTGGCTGGCTGGTCGAAATTTCAAACTGGTTTCCACTGATTTCCTTGCTTATGATAGCTTGTGAAAAAGAACCAATCACTGTAAGCTGATACCTGTAATCCTTATTAATGGATTCAAAATAATCAGGCAACTGAACCGTTACATGTCCGTTGGCGTCGGTGGTAATAGTCCCGCTATAGAGATTCAGCACATCAGGACTTTCGATGGAGAAATGGCGAAGCATCTTGTTTTCAGGGTCCAGTGGGTGATCAATAGTGAAAGCTTTAACACCGGTTGCGGTAAAGTTGCCGCCTACATGAAGTCTTGCAGTCGGAGATATGCCTATACCCACATAACCTGTGGTATTCTGGATCTGCATCCTTTCGCCGCCACCACCAAGTTCAAAAAATTGGAGATTATCAGTTGCCGGATCATTCCTGACATTCCATTCAAGAACCCCTGCCTTTGCAAAACGCAGTGCTGCATCTCCGTTATCCCCATTAATATCAATCACAGAAAAGCTGCCGCTTCCGACTGCTGACTGGCACAGAATTCCGGTAGCCCCAGGGTGTGTTACCTGGAATTTAGCGGTAGGATTTACCTCGCCAACTCCCACATAACCACCATCCTTAATGATCATAGCCGGTGTACCGACAGCAGGAAAGAGATTGGTGAGGAAATAAATATCATTTCCCGATGTCCTGGAATTCACAAAGAGGCCTTCTGAGCCCTGCACCAGACTGCTAAATTCTGTTGCAGTAGCGTCATCTTCAAGGTTAATACCACCATCCCAGCTGTTATCAACCATCTTAACATGCAGAGCTGAAGCAGGAGTCATTGTACCCAGACCCATTTTACCGGTTGCGGTTAAGGTAAGCCTTACACCGGAATTATAGATTTTGAATTTATTTGCATCACTGCCATCAAAATACATCCAGCCTAAAAGGGAGTTATTGTTGGCAAAGCTTAGGAAAGGCAATCCTGTTGCCGAAGATGTAGAAATATTCACTCCGCCGTACGCAGAACCAGTCACAGTCTGATTATAACGAAATTTCTCAGAACCAACAGTTGTGGTTGCGCCGATACCAATAAGGTTACCGTCATCACTAATCTGCGAATCACCACCCACGGTAGTATTAGTAAACTTAACAAGCTTATTTACAGTTCCGCTTAAGCTACCTGCTCCCGGAGGGCCTTGCGGACCGATGGGACCTTGTGGGCCGGCTGGTCCCTGCGGACCGGCAGGGCCGGCAGGGCCTCCAGGTGTCATGGCATACATGGCATAAGGAACACTCAGAAGCTGTGCCGTACCCAGGTTATTGTATGCGGTTCCGCCATCAGGATCCATTTCAATCCGGATATATTTATCGCCCAAACTCCAGGCAACAGTAGAAATGTTACCAACTATTACAGTCCCTGCTCCAACGGCCAGACTGAATAATCCAAACTGATTCGTTAGGGCTGTTTGTGTTTCCATGTAAACAACCGGTCCACCACTTGAACCATCAAGGATGCTGATGCGCAAACTAATGGTTCTGCTCACCAACGGGGCACCTGATGAACTTCGGGCAACTCCCTGGTAATTGAACTTTTGAGGAACCTGGCCTTGCACCAGGGCTACCACCGATAAAGCGACTATAAGAGAAAGTAATTGTTTTTTCATGGGTTTCGTTTTAGATTTGTAAATACCTAGTTGATTTTCTGAACTTTAAATGTCTGGGTGTATTTTGCTGAATTGCATACGGGCAAATAGAGAATTCGCAGCAGGTATTCACCTGCCGGATAGGTTGAAAGGGATAAAGTATTCGTAGTAGTACCTGAAGTCAGACTGGCAATATTACTGGAAATTGTCTTGCCTGATAAATCAATGAGCAGATAGTATAGCTTACCTGAGTTATCAAATGTAGTTTCAATAGTGAGCAAATCAGTTGTAGGACTTGGAAATACATTTACCTGTCCTTTTATAGCCTGTAAATCTTCCAGTCCGACATTGGGATCAACCGGCTGAAGTACTCCTGAAGTCACAATGACATTAGGAGTTACAGCTGTATTAACCAGCATCATTTCGGCAAATGCCCATTCGTATGTGTTTCCGCCGATAACTTTGCTGCCCCCTGCAGAATTATAGGCAGAAGGCATTACTGACTGCGAATGACCAACAAATGAAGCCATAAGCCAGAAAACAACAATCAAGTTTCTTTTCATAGTTAAGGATTTGGTTATTAATTAAACTGCTTTAAACTAATGTTTTCATTCTTTATTGAAATAAAACAAGTGTGCTTATTACGTAAAGATAGCTCATTAATTCTTATATCTAGCATCTTAGATATAAAAATATTATGACTTGACAAGTCTATCAATGCAAATTTAATTGGCACTCGCCCTTCAGTTATCCCTCTTTTCAGTGAGTTTTTGCTTTTTTATGACATAAATCAATCAGCCTTATTCACCTGTTGAGATGAAAAGAAATTGCAAGGCCTTCAAAATGACAAAAAAAATAAATTAGGATTCCTCTCAACAGGAAGTTGAAGGATTATTTTTAAAAATCAATTATACCTGCACATTGAATCCCAGGTCAACCTCACTGGCCGGTTTGCCTCCCCGAATACCCCAATTTTCAAGTGTTGGTTCATGAATAATAATGGTAATGTCATTCCCGGGGATTCCGGGTTTTAACTCCAGATTGCGGACAATAGCTGAATAAAGAGCTTTCTTGGCTTCATAACTACGTCCTTTGAACATGGTTATTTCTATGATGGTATATTGCGAACTACGTCCATCATGCTCGAAATTCACAGGATCCAGTTCATAGCAACGTTGCCGGCGATCGTGATCCGGAATACTGATACATTCCACCAGGGCTGAATGGACTCCATCTAGAATAGCCTTTTTGTATTCAACGCTATTTCCTTTCTCTATTTCAATCCTAACGAGGGGCATAGCAATGCATATTAATTGTGATTATGCTCAACTGAAATCTGTTCCTGATTTACCAGTGCCTGGTGCATAGTGCTCAGTGCTGAGTGCTAAGATGCAATCCCTTGTCGCTAGTGGTTAGTGGCTATTCAAAATTCCCTTGAAGCCTACTTTCGTACTTTCTTAATAAAATCCTCTACTTCCTTAACTCCACCCTGGTAAACAAGGTAGCCGTTATAAGGTTCGCGGGGAGTGATCTCATCATTGATCGGGGTTAGCATCAGGCGTTTTACTTCTTCCAGATCGCTCGTCTGACCTAGTGCCCATCCAAGTTTTATATAGGCAACTTCGGGTAACATATTTTCGGCAGGAACAATTCCTTTTGCCATAAGATCGCGCCCGGTATCATAAACAAACATATGCACATAGCCCCAGAGGGTCTGGACGGTCATGTAAATTGCAACCCCTGCTTTGGTTGCCCTTTCAATGGCAGGGTAAATTGGTTTGTTTACATGTCCAAGCCCGGTTCCGGCAATCACAATTCCTTTGTATCCATTCAGTACCAGCGAATCAATAATATCCGGCTGCATATTGGGATAGTAGTAAACGATAGCTACTTTTTCCTCGAAATACGGCAGGATCGTAACGTTGCGATCCTTGCGGCGATGATTGTAAACCTGTTTGATCGGTGTAACACCCTGGCGGGTGACGGTAGCCAGCGGCGTATCGCCTATGGTACGGAAGGTACTTCGGTAACTTGAATGCATTTTACGAACGCGTGTACCTCGGTGTAGGAAACCATACTCATCGGAGGTAGGTCCGAACATACAAACCATCACTTCCGCTATATCGCCATGCCCGGCTGCCGTGCAGGAATGCATGAGGTTCAATGCTGCATCGGAACTGGGCCGGTCGCTGGAGCGCTGTGAACCAACCAAAACTATAGGAACAGGTGAATTCTGAATCATGAAGGTAAGAGCTGCCGCAGTATGATGCAAGGTATCAGTACCATGACCGATTACGATACCCTGCACTCCGGCTTCAATTTCCTTACCGATTGCAATGGCAAGTTTTTTATAATTATCGGGAGCCATGTTTTCACTGAAAACGGCAAATATTTTCTCCGTTGTGAGGTTGCATATACCGGCTAACTCCGGTACAGCACCATATAACTCGCCAGGTGAGAATGCAGGAATGACAGCCCCGGTGCGGTAGTCGAGGCGGGAAGCGATCGTTCCGCCCGTTCCGATCAGTTTGACTTTAGGCAGTCCGTCGGTATAGGGAAATTCCTTTTCCGGGATCTTATAATTGGCCTTTTTATAACCGGTTTCTTTCATGGAAGTAATGGTGGCAACATCAATACCAATGTTATAACCGGTAATAATTTTCATGACAATGTGCTTATCATCATCGTTTTCCGAACGGGGTAAAACAGTTCCGTTGAAAGTTCCACGGGAGGTCTCCACCACGGCCTGACCCCATACCCTTACATTGAATTTTTTCAGTACTTCGAGTGCTGTTCCTTTGTATCCTTGAAAAATATCGTCGCTCATTGTTGAGTTTGTTTTATTGTAGTTGATTATTAATACCTTAACTGATGAGAGTTGATAATTCCTGCAAATCCACATTTCCTTCTGCTATCATCCTGATCTGTCCCATAACCCAGTCCCGTTCTACCATTTCCCCTTTCGAATGCCTGATTTCTGCCAGTTTCTTTTTCAGGAAAGGAATTTGGGTAAGCAGTTGCTCCTTGGTCGTCCGTTTGAACTTGATACTGGTTAAAACAGAGTCAAAATCCATTTTCGGGTACTGATATACCATTGGCAGCATTTTACGGGCTATGGCCAGTTCGAGTTTCTGCTTTTTCAGGAATCGAAGCAAGGCATAAACAATCTTATAATCGAATTCGGCTGCCGGCTTAAAATGACCTTCAACCCATTTCATGGTATGTCCGAAGAGTTTCCCGGTAAAAGCCGGATTGATTTCAAGTTCGCTGACAATGCGCTCGATGAGCGGGAACAGGTTTTTCTTGAAAATATAGGTATAGGTATCTTCAGGCACCTTCCATTCCTGCAAGCGATGATAGCGTGAAATTATCTCTTCAGGAATATTTTTTCCCAGGCTTTCGATGTATTCGTTTTCCAGCGGTATTGGCGCTGAATCGGTATCAGGATACATCCGGTCGGCACCAGGTAATACCCGTTCAAATATGGTAGTACCATTCTCTATCGATTTGCGGGTTTCATTCGGAACGCCTTTGAATGCCAGGAGGCAACGTTCTTCAATCGTATCGAGAGCTGTGGCCATGTCTTCATCGGGTCCCCATATCAGAAGCATCGCATCTCCATCGGCTGATTTCAGCAACTCCTTAACTTTCTCCCATTCGCTGACGGCAAGAACCGGCTCAAATTCTTCGGTATGGGTCATGTGGGGTTTCTCGATGCAGGCAATCACTTTCAGGCGTTCGCTCAGTTCATCGGCAAACATTCGGCCCGGTTGGGTGAAATGCGAAAGCATCCCTTCAAACTGGGGAAGGTTAACTGCTACCAGCTTCAATTTGCTCTCCCTGAGGTGCTTAATAGGTTCATAGGTAGTCCTGAGCAGGTCATACTCCAGGAACTCGTGACGGATTTCCCATTTTTGTGGATCAGGAACGCGTTTGATTAAACTATCCCTGATGGCAAGCAAGGCCCATTGCCTGAAGCATTCATTATGTGTAAGTTCAGGAATCCAGCGGGTATGCGAAACGCCCTTGATTTCCACCCGCGAACCTCCTCGGCAGCTTACATTCACATCTTCGCGTCCGGCGCCGATACCGGTGCGAACCTTGCCGGTACTACGGTTCAGGAACCGGATATAGTTGCAGGCTTCCTTTACTTCGTCAGGGTTTAGCATGTCGGGGTAGGTAACCGTTTCAATGAGGGGCATACCAAGACGGTCGGTCCGGTAAATACGGTTATGACCTATATCAGATACTTCCCGGCACGAATCTTCTTCGAGGCTGAGCTGTATCAGTCTTATTTTTTTGTTTTTCAGGGGAATTTCGCCTTCAACACCAATAATAGCAGTACGCTGGAACCCGGTCGGAATACTCCCGTCGAGGTACTGTTTGCGGGTAATATGAACTTCGCCAACAATATTAAGCTTTGAAACCAGCGATATTTCAATTGCAATTCCCAGGGCTTCGCGGTTAAGCGGGAATGGGGGGGTATCGTCAACCTCGTAGGTACAGGTGGTTTCGTTCTTGAGTCGATAGGTAATATTTTTGCGGGTTTTAAACTCCATGAGTGCGGTTCCGTCATACTCCCCCAACTCGCTAAGGGTGGGACGCATATGGCGGATAACTTCAGCATCGAATTGATTAGGCTTCTGGTAAACGCCTGCCGGGCAACGGCAAAACAGCTTTTGTGTGGTATTGAGTTGCTGGTGTACTTCAAGTCCTGACATGAAACCTATGCGTTCGTATGTTTGCTGGGTAGCCTGGCGGCGCGGAACATATCCGATACTGCTGCGGGTTGCTTCGTAGTTTTTACGGGGATGGTTTGAGTTTTTCATTGTGGAAAGCAATTATAAAGCGGGTCAAAAGTAGGGAATATGGAGAATTGGGAGATGTATGTTGAGAAATTGTGAAAAGTTTTAATTGAAGTGCTAGGATTGTTGGAGCGAAAGATGGGTTTATAAAATAAATACCTGGGTACAGCTAACGAATAGCAAAGATTTGAAATGTCGGATTGCGCCTGCGTGCATGACGGTAATCTCCAAATTTGAGGAAAATCTATGCAGTCAGGCAGGGATGTCGGATTGCGGAAGTCGGATTGCGGATTTCTGCTCTCTAATAACCAATAACTGATAACTACTCACGGATGAGCAATAAAATAATATTCTTTACCCGAATTGAAATACATCTTATATTCCTGTATGGTCAACGGAGAAGAAGCCTGGATAAATGATTTTAACAAAGAAATTTTAAGCCCCACCTCAATGGTGATAAAACTGTATAAATCAGCCGGTTCTGTACCATAAAAATCGCTCGCACCGAGTCCGCATTCAAATACTATTACAGGTTTTGATGCTTTCAATAATTGTTTGGCTCCCTTGAGCACTCCGAATTCGCCACCTTCAACATCAATTTTGATGAAATCAATTTTTGTATCCTGAGGTATTACCTCATCCAGTGTCTTAAGTTCTACGTTAATTTCTTCAATATCCGGCACTTCAATGTCATACTTCCTTTTGATAATCCCGCTGTAAGCCGGGGCGTTCCTTACAAACTGAAATGTCGAGGTCCCGTTCCTGTCAGAAAGTGCAAAAGGATAAATAGTAGCTTTATTCTCGTACTTTGTCTTTAACTGATTAAACAAAGGAGGTATTGGTTCAAAACCAAAATGCCTGCCCCCTGGCGAAAGCCGGATCATTGAATCCAATATTTCTCCTTTATGACAACCCACATCAATGCAGTTTGAATCCCTGTTTATCACGATTTTCATTATCAACTTCGTCAGCCTGTCGTATTCGAGGTTTTTCGTAATATCCAGGTGTAAAAAATTTAAGGTTGATCTGATTAAATCCTTACTGTTCATATTGTTTTTTATCAAATACTTATATTCGTAACCGGGGCAATTCAGCTCCTTGAATAACTGTACTTTTCGAAATAAATTGCTTCAGGCATCATCCAAACCCTGGGAATGATTCAACAGTAAACCTGTATATTGTTAATATTATTAAAAAATCACCGTTGCATTGCTGATTTCAGTCCACAAGTTTCTATATTCGGGAAAGCCTGGCCCCGGCGGAGGCACATCAACCAATAATACACCCCCCTGTCCGATTTCAGGGTTCAAAAGTACATAAGTAGATCGGATACCTTCACCTAAACGGGTCCATTTTTATTTTGCTTTTCCATTCAGGACAAAATGATTCCTTGGGATAACCAAACCTCATACTTCGCTAATTCGGCAATAAGCCTTACTTTTGCACTTTTTCACACCTTTACAGGTAAATGATGCCCAATAAATTATTAAATTTTCGGATTCTTTTTGTCCTGCTGATTATCCTGCTAATCCAATCTGCCTTCGGCCAGAAAAAGCTTCGTATACAGATCATGCCAGGGGCAGCAGTCATGATGCATAATAAAAATATCAGTGAAGCCATCCGGTTCATTGGTAATCCGGTTTTTTACCACGATGGCGCCTGGCTTTACTGCGACAGCGCCTGGCTCATGGAAGAAACCAACACTGTTGACTGCTATGGCAGGGTTCGTATAAAATCGAGCGATACCCTTAACCTGTATGGTAAGTTTCTGCATTATGACGGCAACACCAAAATAGCGAACCTTCGGGATAATGTTAAACTGGTTGATAACCAAACCACACTTACTACAGATGCAATGGTTTTTGACCGTAACACGCAAATTGCCAGCTACATAACCGGAGGCAAAATTGTTAACAAGGATAATATACTAACCAGTCGGAGAGGATACTATCATACAGATACCAAGGAGATGTATTTCAAGGAAAACGTCAAGGCGAAGAATCCTGATTATACTATGAACTCCGACACACTTTTATACAATACTTTCAAGCGGATAACCTATTTCCTGGGGCCTACCATTATCAGGGGTAAGGATAATTATATCTATTGCGAGAACGGTGAATACAACCGCATAACCAATCAATCACGTTTCAGTATCAATGCATTGCTTGTGGATCAGAACCGCCGGCTCACCGGCGACAGTCTTTATTACGACCGCAGAACCAACTTCGGGAAAGCAATCAGCAATGTAGTAATGACTGATACCGTTCAGCATGTTATACTTAAAGGTAATTACGGCGAATACTGGCGGCAGAAAGGTTTCGCACTGCTAACCAAACGCGCCATGGCAATTCTTGGCGACGAAAAAGATACCCTTTACCTTCATGCTGATACCCTGATGGCCATTTTTGATACGGCCAAACAGGAAACCCGTGAACTTTTTGCCTATCACCATACACGGTTTTTCAGGAACGACCTCCAGGGCGCCTGTGATTCGTTGCATTACAGCATTCCCGATTCGGTCATTACTATGTTCAACAAACCCGTAATATGGTCGGATAAAAACCAGATGACGGCTGATACTATCCAGATTTTTACAGGGAATAAAACCATAAAGCTTCTCAGATTAACCAACACAGCATTTATCATTTCCCGCGACAGTTCTCAAACCTATAACCAGATCAAAGGGAAAAACATGATCGGGCATTTTTCCAAGAACCGGCTGGTTCAGATTGATGTGGACGGGAACGCAGAAACAGTATATTACATCCGGGAGGACAATAAACAGATGATTGGTATCAATATGGCACAGGGAAGCCGCATGCACCTTTACATTGATGATAATAAACTTCAGCGTATAACCTATTTTGATAAGCCGGATGGCAATATGTTCCCGGAAAAGGACGTACCTGCCGATAAACAGATATTAAAAGGTTTCCAGTGGCTGGAAAAAATCAGACCTATGAACTGGCTGGATATTTTCAGGAAAATCTGAAAAACTTACTTATCCACCGGTGCCTGGAATTGATTCCGCTTGCTGCTGGGCGGAAAAACTGAAAAATTGAGGTAACGGTGCGGATTCAGTTTCAAATCAGTAATCAGCTGGTTGATTTCGTTGGAGGATTTCTCCAGGTTCGTATATAATTTCTTATCATTCAGTAATAATCCCAGTGAACCTTTTCCCTGGTTGATCTTGTCAGTAATTTCGGAAAAACTCATTACGGTTGAATGTACATCCTGAATTGTATGAGCAATCTGTGCCTTGGCAAGCGTATCGCTGATAGCTGAAAAATTAGTAAGGATATTACTTATGTTCTTGTCATTCATGCGGATATTAGCAGAGATATCCTCAATATTAAAAAGAATACGTTCCATCCGGCTGCGTTGTCCGTAAACGAGGGTATCAAGATTAAAGGTGGTGTGTTCAATGTTTACGATTGCCTGGCGAATGTGCTCAAAAGAAGCCTTCAGGTTCTCACGGGTTTGGGTGTTAAAAACAGTCTTTATCACGGTAACCATGGTATCAATTGAAAGCATTAGGTCCTCTGCCTTCCTTTTAAGGGGAGCAACCTGGGCGCTTACTTCTTCCGACAGGGAAGCCGTTAAACTGCTTTTAAGGGTATCACCGCTTTGTGCCATCACTGTTGAATTTCCCAGGACCAGGTTGATATTTTTTGTCCCAAGTAAATCGGGGCTGAATATGGTAGCTACAGAATTGACCGGAATCTGTATCGGGTTGTATAAAGTAATTTCAATGATGATACGCCCTGACTGGGGGCCTTCGAAATAAATTTTGCTCACATTACCTACATTAAGGCCATTCACTGAAACCGGTGCTGCTGAAACCAGACCCGAAATCTGGTTGTAAACTGCAAAAAAAGTACGGTGCTTCCTGAAGATATCTTTACCTTTAATAAAATTAATGCCGAGTATGAAGAAAAGGATAACAATGATTAAAAAAGCTCCGATTTTTATTTCGCGACTAATTTTCATTTATATAAGTTGTATAACATTCGATACAAAGTTAATATTAATTTCCTGTTAGTCGCCGGGCTTCTTCAATTGTAATTCTTTTCTCGCGATAAAAGGGCACTACAAAAGCATCGGTGAATCCCCGCTTAATGACCTCCATCTTAAAAGCTGATGCTTGTTTGCTTGTTTCAAAATTGCCTGAAGTGAATTTAAATAATCCGTTCTGGAAATATTTTTTCACTTCCGGGAGGTCTTTAAAATCAGAAGAATTGAGCGGTTTATCATCAGCTGAAGAAGCAAACTGTACACGGTACCAGACGCGTTCAACGATAGTTCTTGACTGGGTATTGGTATCAGCTGCCAGAGTCTCCACCTTCCTGGTTTCACTAACCCGTCTTTTTTGTGGTCCAGAGGAGATCAATGTGTCGGCTGAGTTAATAAGTTTGAGATCTTTTTTCTCAACGGTATATTTATATTCACGAAATGCCCTGAATATTGCCATAGCCAGCTGATCCTGGCCTTTTTCCGAAAGAAGGAACTTTTCATCCCTTGCATTGCTAAGG
>JANXXZ010000412.1 GCA_025350385.1 Bacteroidales bacterium | reverse complement strand
ACACCGGATCTTATGTGCAGGCAGTGCCGTTTGTCCTGAGTGGTCTGATACGCGTCAGCCGCCGTGAAGAGGATAAAGAATTGTTGTTGTATTATGTTCACCCAGGCGAAATATGCATTATGTCGTTTTCGGCATGCTGCAGCAGTTCAACCAGTATGATTGTCGCAGCCACCATGGAACAAACCACGCTCCTGCTATTACCGTCGAAAGAACTCAGGCGATGGCTTCATGAATACCCTACACTCAATAATTTTATATACAGCCAGTATAACAGTCGCTACCTGGACCTGATGGACACTATCAATCAATTGGTTTTCAACCGTCTTGACGAACGGATCCTGCATTACTTGAATGAGAAGGCAGTACTCCGGGATGATAAAACCCTGTCCATCACCCATCAGCAGATTGCCAATGACCTGGGCACCGCCCGTGAAGTGGTGAGCCGGCTGATGAAGAAACTGGAAAGGGAAAATAAAATTGAACAGGGACGAAATGTGGTAAGGATAATCTGAAAGTGCCACAGGTCCTTACCTGCCTAAAAAATTATCCGATTGCTTACTTTTTCGTTTATCTATAAGCGTATGATGTTTAATGTTTTGTTGTTGTTCAACTAATAAACAATAAACACTATATGATAAATGTCCGATTCGCTTTTTAACCCTCTCCGGGCAATTGATTTCATTTTTTTCTCAATGTGACTAATATCACGTAAATTTGATCTGGGCTGATTTACTTTTGCAGCACAAAACAATATGTTACACTAAACTAAACAATTAAGATTATGAAAAAAAACATGGGCACCATTGACAAAGTAATCCGCATCATCATTGCGCTGATTGTGGTTGCTTTATATTACACTAACGTTATCTCAGGAACACTGGGTATCGTTCTGTTAGTTTTAGCCGGGGTTTTCGTGCTCACCAGCCTGGTAAGTTTCTGCCCGCTTTATATGTTAATCGGACTGAAAACCAACAAGGCTGACGGTAAGTAATAGGTGTTTGTTCAATAAAGAGATATTCGGATTGCGGATGTCGGACTGCGCCTGCCTGCGTGACGTTAATCTTCAAATTCGAAGATATTGTATGCAGTCAGGCAGGGATGTCGGATTTTAGATTTCAACTAATCAACAGGTTACAACTGATCTATAACCGATGACCAATAGCCAATAACAGATAACAGGTAACCGGTAAACAGTAACTCAAATCTCAGAAATTATATGCCATCGAAACCGAGCTCCGCAGGTTGGTGACAGTGTGCTGAACAGTGCTTTCATAATATTCATCATGTTGACCATAAGCTGCTGTACTTAATTCCAGTTCAGCGGCCAGGGCTAATTTACCAACCATCCAGGTAACCATAGGGCTTAGCCGGTAAGTATAGGCAATGTCAGCATCCCGGGAATAAACAGGTCCTACAATCGGCTCGGGAGAGCCAAGGCCCTTGCAATACCCGGCAAAAATCGAATACTGCAGGGTTTGACCTGTGGTATTCATACCGATCCAGGCCGAAAAATAATTCAGCGCCGAATAGCTCCTCCGGTCGGTAAGCGGGTTAATAGCCGAAACGCCATATCCTCCCAGCATCAGGTGATCATTAAGGTTTTGCCCGTAAATGGCCTGTGCTTTAATAACCAGCGGCTTCAGAGAAACCTTAAAAAAACCGGTAGCCGCATAAGAATTTATTGATTCGTTTGCCTTGAAATTACTGTCCGTGAGCAGTCGGGGGACAAGCCGTTTATAGTCAATCCCGGCGCCGGCAAATATCTTGCCCCCGGAATATTGAAGCTGCGCATGCAGATTGGGTATCCCGCTGTTCCGGTGGTAAACGGATGAAGACACCACCTGCGATGAGGGCAGACCGGGACCACAATTCACGTAATCGCGCTGGGAAGTTGCCGCAAACACCAGGTTTATTTTGCCCAGTTTTACATCGGCTCTTACCTGCGGCTGTCGGCTGAATGAATGGAATGGCGCGCCGGTATTCAGCGATAGAACATTCGGGATCATTTCAGGAACATCCAGCGGGTGCCAGTATTGCCCGGCAAGCAAAGTAACCTTAGGCCAGGATAGTCTGGCGTACCCATGACGCAACCTGAAACCATTATTCTCCACATTGCTTGCACCGGTAAAATCGCCTTCAATCAGCGCCATTACTTTGGCTCCCAGCACATCAGGGCCGCTGATTTTTACAAAAAGACGCGCTATCATGGCATACTGGTTGAAGCTTCCCTGTGCATTGATATCATTTCCTTCTTTATCGGGCATAACATTTTTGGGATACAGCAGCACGTAACCTTCGCGGGCCTCAACCACCTGCCGGGTATCGAAAACGGCATCGGCACGGGCAAAACCGCCGATAGTAATTACTTGTTTTTTAGGAATTGGGGGGGGCAGGGATTCCTGGCCATTAACATTTAGAAAGCCGGCAAGAGCAAAGACCAAGAAAACCAGGGTAAGATTACACTGCATATGCATAAAGGAAATTTTCGGCAAAAGTAAGGAAAAGGGAAGGCAAGCCTTAATTAATACATCAGTCTGGCAATTTTACTTTTATTACAAAGACGCAAAATTTTAAAACACAGAATGTCAACACAATAAGACGCAAAGACTAGATTCGTATCTTACTGATAATTAAGATATTAAAAATTATTTACGAACCATTGAATTAGAATAACCTGGTAAATCTTTTGCCTTTACTGAATTTCATGAAAGCGATGGAACTAATTCCTCAAAACATGGTCTTTACTGAATAAAAACCGGCTTTCCTGGTTCAGGAAGATGACAATACCATATAATGGCAGGATACCGGGAATTCATGTCCAACTCACTAAAATCGGAGGATAACGAAGGTTTATACGCTCTGGTTTTTTCACGGGCTCATAAATCCGGTTAATAACTATCGCATTTTATGTTACTAATCAGCTGTTCCTCTATAAACTAGATGGGTAAAAAAGGGTTATTTTTGCTTTTAATTAAATAGTGGATTAGTTTTGAAGAATTTAGTAATTTTAGAGGCCGTTCTGTAAACACAGGTTACTGCCAATTCACAAAAACCACTGCTATGGTGAAATCTATACTCTCCCCATCAACTTCCTGCAACTTTCTCTGGAAAAACATTCTTTCCATTTCACGAAATATACTGGTTATAATAGTATTGTTGTTTGCGGTTTTATCGAAATCGTATGCGGAAGGGACAAAGCAGCTTGAGCCACCCGGAGCAGTGCCGATTCCTCCTTCAACCAAACAGTATGGTAAAATATATTTAGATAATGATGGTTCTCAGCATAGGGTTTTATTTGCTCAATATAATTGTCCAGCTGATTACAGGTTATATATTCATATAAATGATCATACTGTTGAAAATATTTATTACGGTTTCGGGAATGCAACTGCTTATGGTGGAGACCCTAATAAAACACTATATTATCGAATCAAAGATCCGGATGGAATTGTTGTAACAGGCTCATTCACTTTATTGCCAACAACCGGGGCCGGATATATCACCAGCTTTACACAAGCCTATGATGGGCCAAATATCTCAGGCAGTGTCCCGACCGGATATAATCCTCTTGTGTTGGATCCTTCAAAAAATGGGGATTACTATATTGAATTTTCCGAAAGTGCCGGTGGATCGCAAGTTTCAGGAACTGAATTGCAATATATTGATATTACTGTTGCCCAGGGCATCCTACCAATCAATGGTCGTTTATGGAGCAAGGCTTGGCAATTAAGTTCTTCTACAACAGCTGCAACACCTCCTGGTTTTGGAGGTTATGCAAACACATTTACAAAGTTCTATATCTATTCTGATGATGGAATCGTTACCTCGCTCGATTTAAACGGAATGGCAGGAGGCGCCTTTACGGTTTATTGCAACCAATGGGGGGTCACAAATACTTCAAATTGGGCAGTGGATAGAAAATCTGCAAATAGCTGGCCTGCTTCCGGAGATTTGCCTCAATATAAGTTATTTCTGAACGATCCGGATAATATTGCTTATCCTTCAGGTCAATTCGGGGTAATCTGTGACATTTCACCTCATTCTAATTGCGATGGATCGATTGACTTCATAGTCAAGGTCAGCAAACCTGGGTCATTAACATTAAATATTGATATAGAACCACTTAACCCGTTCCCATTACCACCCGGACCTGAGGATGTTGTTTTGACTGGTGAAGTAAACGGGATTTCAGATTGTTCATTAACTGATACAATCTCATGGAATGGGTTGAGTGGAACCGGAGTTCCGGTTCAAAATGGAATTAATATCAAAACAACAATAGATTATCTCAATGGCTTAACAAATCTGCCTTTATGGGACATTGAAGATAATCCATATGGTATTAAAGTGGATTATGTCAGACCTGTCAGTTCTAAGTCACCAATTTATTGGGATGATACCAATATTCCTGGTGGAACAGTAAATGCAACTACTGGTTGTACTTATCCAAGTACAGTTACAGGATGTCATTGGTGGCATAATAAGAATGAGCAGATGTACAATTCTTGGTGGTATTATCTCACAGTCGGAAACTTCAACTTTAATCTCACAGTTACCAGAACACCGGATACCCCTCTTCAACCATCGGGTCCCAATCCGGTTTGTCAGGGCCAGATGAATGTACCTTACTCTGTTCCGGCAGTCTCATCTGCTGACAGCCTGGTATGGACCTTGCCAGATGGAAGCACTGTAACCACCGTCGGCACAACTGTAAATCTAAATTTCCCTTTACTCACTTCCGGAGGCAACCTAAGTGTTCATGGTAAAAATGCAAGTTGCGGAGTCGGTCCTGAATCACCCCCACTTACAATTATTGTCAATCCAGATCCAATGCCAACCATAACTGGAAACCAGGCTATTTGTAACAGCACTACCCAAACCTATACGGGTAACCCGACTAACCTGAGCTCATATTTTTGGACGATTACCGGAGGCATCATTAATTCCGGGGGGACATCAAGTACCGTAACAGTTACCTGGAATAACGCGGGCACCCAAACCTTGCAGATGCAGACTACCTCATTCAACTGCGGACTGCGAACAACACCTCTTTCGGTTACAGTCAACCCTCTGCCCTCTGTAGATTTCAACTATGCCAACAATTGCGCCGGCCAGCCTGTGCAATTCACTGATGTTTCAACCATTGCGACAGGCACAAATACAGGCTGGAGCTGGAATTTCGGTGATGGTTCACCGGTTGTAAACGGGGTTCAGAATCCTACGCACACCTATGCCCCGGGAGGTCCATACAATGTCGCACTAACAGTTACATCCAACCTGGGATGTTCTACCACTTTTTTCAAAGCAGTTAACATCACTACCCCTCCCAGCGCTGACGCGGGACCGGCCGCTGATGCATTCTGTGCCTCTGGCACTTATACGCTATCTGCGGCTGTTACGGGAAACAGCCCGTCATTGGCCTGGATCAGTTCCGGAACCGGAACTTTTAACAATGCCGCCACAATCCACCCGGTTTATACACCTTCGGTGGCTGATATCGTTGCCGGAACGGTTACGCTCACCCTTACAGCAATCGGCAACGCGCCCTGCGGAAGCACTGCTGATCAGATATTGCTTACCATTCATCCTTTACCCTTAGCGAATGCCGGTCCTTCCGGATCGACTTGCCAGGGATTCAATTATACGGTTACAGGAGCTAATGCGCTGAATGCCAGTTCCGTCGCATGGACTGAAAACGGACCCGGCTCCCTGATAAATGCGGCGACACTTACTCCTACCTATGTTCCTTTACCATCAGAATTGGGAACAGTAACCCTGACTCTTACCGCTCACGGATCCATTACCTGCGCAGCTGAAATTGCCACTTCAACCCGTACCCTTACTATTACCCCGTTACCGATTGTTGATGCAGGCGCTGATGCTACCATTTGTGCCGCAAACACATACACACTGAATGGTTCCCAGCAATTCTGCAATCCATGGATATGGACCACTGCCGGAGATGGCACCTTCAATAACC
>JANXXZ010000378.1 GCA_025350385.1 Bacteroidales bacterium | reverse complement strand
TTAACTGAAGAATTACTTAATCATTAATCATTTTATGTTTTATGTCATACATTAAACTGATGATAATGATTAACATATAACACTTAATGAAAAATGAAAAAGTAAGGGTTTTGGGATAATTCGTCAAACAGTTTAAATTACCCAGCTTCCGTCGATTATAAAAAAGCCGCCAGCTTTCGCCGGCGGCCTTTCTCGTATCAGTCAGACTGAATTATTTCTTGATCGTAATTTTCTTGGTGATAACCTTGTTATCGCAGTTGATCTGCATGATGTACATACCGGCATCAAATCCATCGGTTAAGATACGGAGATTGTTGGCTGGTGTGTTGTAGTTGTATACTTCCTGTCCCAGGAGAGTACTAATGCGCACCTGGCTGAATTTAACAGGGGTAATCACATTGATAACTTCGGTAGCAGGGTTAGGATACACTTTGAAAGCTGCAGGATCCGAACCAGGAACACCTACGGTAATCCATGCATCCACGCATACTTTTGCTGATTCTCCGTTGTCATAAACAGCGGTTACACAGTATGTCTGTTTGCCGTTCGAAACCGGGGAGTCAAGATAAGTGAGTGTACCGGCAGGAACATTGAATAATACGGTATCGTTACGATAAACGTTATAACCTGTAAGTGTACCACCTGATGAAGGAGCAACCCATGTAAGGTGTACGCTGTTGCTGTTAACCTGGGCAGCGAGGTTGCTGACGGTACCAAGAACAGTACCTGGTTGCAGAACGCCGACGTATTTAAACATACCGCCTTCGGTTGCGCTTACATTAAAGCCACCGGCCCAGCCGCAATGGTTATTCACAAAGTCAACTGCAAGGAACTGGTCAGCATCGGTGCCTTCGAATAATGCCCATGAATGTCCGCCATCGAAACTATAGTAAGCTCCTAAAGCAACTGCGGCATCGGCACTTGTGCTAACCCATGTATTATCGGTTCCCGGAACAAAGCAATAATCATTGGTACCTATTGTACCGGTACTGGTAACACCTGCCCAGGTTATACCACCGTCGAATGTTTCCGAAAGTGCACCTGTAGAACCCTGATCTTTATCCTGTGCTAACCCGTGAAGATCGGTAGCCATTTCAATGTCAACATATTTGGCGCCTAGGCTAGTTGTGCTGGCATCCCAATGTAAACCTTTATCACTGGTGCGATAAACGCGGCCTTTATTGGTTCCGAACCATGCTTTATCACCCACGGCTGAATAGTAGCTCACAATTCCGAATTCACCGGAAACAGGGTTGGCTATGTTGGCTCCCGGTACAGCTGTCCAGGTATCGCCTCCATTATTCGTAGTATAGATTTCAAAATCGTTGTTAATAGGGTCGCCCATGCAGAAGCCATCATTAGTGTTGAAGAAATGCACTACATTAGGGAATGAAGAGGCATTGCTGTATGAGGCTGATGTTTGACGAGCCCAGGTTGTGCCGCCATCGCGGGTTACATAGATACCCTGTGGTTTACTGCCTGTCTGTTTGTACATAGGGCAATAAGCGGTATCCTTGTTCATGGCAAAGATCATTGAAGGCTCAAGACCTGCGCAGTTGGGAATTGTTCCGGTAGTCCAGGTAGTACCACCATCAATCGTTCTTGCGAATTCCTGGATATAATTTGTTGTTGTAACACCGTCGTATGCAGTTCCCCAGGCAACCAGTGAGTCAACGGCATGAAGGCATTTTATACCCCTGGAGGCGGTAGCAAATCCGCTTGCCTGTGGAATCCAGTCACTCAAACCTACAGTAACTTCGTGATAAACAGTGTCGGTGGCGTTGAGAGCCTGGACACGTAATACATGGGTTCCTTTTTGGGAAGTAAGGGTGTTCCAGGGATAACTGAAGGTTCCCTGGGTAGTGGTATAAATTTGTGAACCATCCACTAAAAGGCTAACAGAGGTTGCGGTTCCGGTAAGTACCGAACAATCAAGTGTGTAAACTCCGCCATAGCCTATGGTCTGACTGTTCTGAAGATCTGTAAAACGAACTACGAGATCGGGATTGCCCGGTTTGATGCCGATAATAGCTTTGTTATTGCTGTTTGGAGTATATCCGCCGGCATTCAGTGAGCCAACTGCAAAATATCCGTTGTATGCTCCTGACCATCCCCAGTTCATATGAAGTTTTCCATCACTGGTGCGGTATCCGTCACAAACCCATGCATGGCCTGTAGTGCCATCATCGCCTGAATAGTAAATCGGGCGCTGATTATCCAGTTCAGCCTTTATCATTGTGTTCCAGCTGGCTGTGGTATAATTGGCTTTATCTTTCATCGAAATGGTAGAAGGATCATAGTTGAAATAGGTAACCATTGCCCAGGGAACATCTTCGCTCATGGCGCCTGATCCATCGGTACCATAATTCATATTAACAGCAACCCCGGCATGATACATAATAGTAGCCACATTAGTATTGGCTGAAGTAACATTGTTGGTCATTGCCGCCCAATTATAGGTAGTTGCACCAAAGTTGGCAGTCTGTTGTCCATAAGTGGGATGAGTATAGGTATGCGAAAGGTATCCCTGTGCAGGGAAACTGTTGAATTTCATTAGTTGGCTCATGGTAGTTGCAACGCATCCTGTGTAAACGTGGTTACAGTTTCCTGGAAGTGAAGCAGCAGGACACAACGCATTATAATAACATCCCTGATCCCAGGTGGTAGTAAGAAGTGGACCTACATCATTCGTAGCTCGTGGAAAATCATTTTCAAGGATTTTATTCCACTCCACCAGGGTATTAGTATTATCATATCTGGCAGCAATAATGTGGGCAATATCTTTATTATAATTGTCGAACCAGTATTTTACGGATGGATCGGTAATGTTCTTTTCAAAATAACCGGTAGCAGATTGAGCCAGAACCGGGATGATGGCATCGTCAGCTGAAATAACCACAAAACCACCGGCATTGTAATTAAATACATAATACGTTGTGATTCCATTGTAGGTGTTGCTAAACGCATCTGCAATTTTCAGATCACTCGATCCGGAATAGTGCGTATAGTAATTGTCGGCGACCTGTCGGGCCTGGTCCTGGGTTACAGATTTCCCGAAGGCAATACCTGCAATTAGCAGGCTGAGGATCAGGGTAGTAAGTTTTCTCATACGGGTAATTTTTATGGTTAAATTCTGTTTGGTTTCCCGGTTGTATCGCTGACTCTCAGGATCTGCTTTAAGAATCAACATATTGGTGGAATGCAAATGTATAATTATTCTGCATTCACACTGAAAATCCTTTATTATTTTTATCATGAGCATATGAACCAGTTGAGATAGTTTGATTTGACAGCTCATGGTTGCGGTTTATGCATTATTATCAGCAAAATATCCGGGCTATTCGTTATCGCAGACTACGGATACCATAAAAAAAATTATGCATTTGCATATTGTGCTTTTAAAAGCATCAGTCTATATCATAATTTAGCAGAAAAAAAGCAGCAGTTTATGGAGAGAATCAATACAATGTTGTTTTCCCCTGGAAAGGAAGGTGGATTGAAATTGAACATACGGCCTGCCGTTTTTACAGCATTTGCGGTCGCCTTGCTCAGCTTTCCTGCCATGAACCCTGTGTATGCCAACGGAATTGATCCTCCCTTGTCGTGGGTGTTTAATTACCTGATCCAGGGCCATTTCAGCCTGGGAAAGGATATCATTTTCCCGCACGGTCCGCTTGCTTTTATAATGTATCCCCTGCCCGTAGGCCTGAACCTGGTAACAGCAATCATCATCAGCCTGTTGATCCGGGCTGCTTTTGCATTTGCTCTTATCAGACTTCCAAATGTAAAAGGAATCAGGATGACCGTTGTAGCTGCCGTTTCAGCATTTGTACTCCTTGCTTTTCCTGATATATTGCTGGTAGTTGTCGGGCTGGTTATATTAAGTTACCTCAATTATGCACACTCCCGGAAGGTTGAATGGGCCTTTGCGGCTCTTCTGCTGACCGTAGCAGCAATTTATGTGAAGGCCTTCGTCGGGATCGTGTGTAGCCTGATCACTGCTTCCTATTTCCTGCTTTTGTGTTACGATGTTCTCAAAAAGGAAGAAAAATGGCAGCGCCTTCTATTGATCCTGCTTCCGCCGATTCTTCTGATTCTCGGCTGGATTGTCATCTACGGAACCATACATGGACTGCCAAGGTATTTGTATGGAATGTTTCAACTGGCCGGTGATAATTCATCGGCTGTAGCTTATTATCCTGATAACAATTGGATATTATTATGCGTAGCTTTTGCCCTGCTAGCCGGGATCCTTTTTATTCAACGTAAACAAGTCAGGGCTTTAAGGTTCTTCTTCCTTGTGGCGCCAGCCTTGTTCGCGGTATGGAAATATGGGATGGCACGCGAAGATTACCTGCATGCGGGTTTGATGTTCATGTTTGTAATGATGCTTGCAGTATTACTGGTTTTCGTAATTGAAAAGTACAGAATCATTTCGGCAGGAGCCGGATTTGCAGTGGCGCTGTTGGTTTTTGTCAACCTGCAAAACGCTTACTATTATGAACCTATTAAGTTTTCCACTTCCGGTTTCCGCAATTTTGCCGGGTTATTAATGAATTACCAGTTTGTTAACGATACCTGTGAGGCTGCTTCTCACAAGAATATCAGCCGTAATATTCTCGACCAGGAAATTAGGGCAAGGATCGGGAAGGCAAGTGTGGATATTTATCCCTGGGATTATTCATTCATTCCTGCAAATGACCTGAACTGGAAACCAAGGCCGGTATTACAGTCCTATGCCTGTTATACACCCTGGCTCGATCGGGAAAATTCCCGGCATTTCAGTTCACCGGCTGCTCCTCAGTTTCTCATCTGGGAATTAAGGAAAATCACCCATGATATTCACAACGGAACCCTTGAGAGTATCGATGGAAGGTACCTGTTAAATGACCAGCCTGAAACCATCCTTTCCATCCTGGCCAATTATTGCCTGGCCGACAGGCAGGAAGGTACTTTCCCGGTACTTGTATTTGAGAAAAGGAAAGTACCTCTTCCTATCAGCCGAAAGGTACTTCCACATCCGGATGTTAGCTGGGATCAATGGATCGATGTAAATGCCGCAAAAACTGATATCTTGAGAGCGAAAGTGAACATACAACGCAACCTGTCGGGTAGGATAACCAGTTTCCTTTACAAAGATGAAGCTGTTTTTGTTTATTACCTGCTCAACAACGGGGAGATCAGGATATACAGGATTGTACCCAGGAATGCGGAGGAGGGATTATGGATTAACCCGCTGGTCATGAATCCTGAAAACAAGTTCACCGAGCCAACAGTAAAGAAAATCATGTTCCGGTGTACCAATCATGATAGGATGAAAAGCAATATTCAATTAAAGTGGGAACAGCTGATTTTACACGATTCAGGTGTAAAAAATACTGATTCCGGCCTGGCCTTCAAGGTTGCAAATGCCCAATTCGGAAAGGTACATTCTCCGGCTGATACCAACCTTTTTTACTCACTTACCAACCTTGAATCGGTGGTAAAAGGCTGGTCGGTGAACCCGTTACCAGAGGTGACTATCAAGGCCTGTTCGGGAAGTACTTCCTGCAAGGTTATGCCCGGAGGCTTTTCGATGTCGTTCGAGCGCAGTCTTGATTCGATACTCACATTCGATACAATGAAGTCGTATATTATTAAAACAATGGCCTGGGTTAATGCCGATCGCAAGATTGACGCCAGTTATGTGATTTCAATTGAAAATAACGGAAAATCGCTGGAGTGGAAATCGGTGAAAATCAATGATTTTATCATTGAGAAAAATAAGTGGAATTACGTTTATAATTACATTGTGTTGAAACCGGAACTCATTTCCCAAAAGGGACTGAAACTCAAGGTTTATGCGTGGAATAACGGGAAAGTACCTTTCCTGATCGATGATCTACAGGTGAGAGTTGACAGCTGGGGTGGGAATTAGGGTGTGGCGAGAGTGAGAGGGGAGAAAGAGAGAAAGGGAGAGAGAGGGAGAAGTGGAGAAGGGTAGAAAGGGAGAAGCGGTGAGGAGGTGAACTGATCGAGGAATTGACAGCTGAAAATTGATTAGCACTGTCATTCAGCTAAGCGCATTAACAGGAATCTTACGTTTTTCTCTGTACGTTAATCTTTTATCTTCTTTTCCTGTTCAGTTGATTCCATAAATTTCCGTTTGCCGGCCTGAAGGATCAGAACATAAAATTTCTGTACCTTTGCACCTCATTTTCCGAACCCGGAATACACTCTGAAATTATGTTTGAAAGTTTAAGCGACCGACTTGACCGCGCATTTAAATTACTCAAGGGGCATGGTTATATTACTGAGATCAATGTAGCCGAGACGCTCAAGGATGTCAGGAAAGCACTGCTCGATGCCGACGTTAGTTACAAGGTAGCCAAAGAATTCACTGATACGGTTAAAGTCAAGGCGCTGGGTCAGAATGTGCTGACCTCTGTTTCACCGGGACAACTAATGGTGAAGATAGTCCACGATGAACTGGCCGAACTTATGGGTGGAGAAAAAGTGGAACTCAACCTCAAAGCCAGCCCGGCTATTATCCTGATGGCAGGTTTACAGGGATCGGGTAAGACCACCTTTGCGGCAAAACTTGCCCATTATCTTCACACAAAAAAAGGTAAAAGTCCCTTGCTGGTAGCTTGCGATATATACCGCCCTGCTGCTATTGACCAGCTGAAGGTACTGGGCGAACAAATCGGGGTAGAAGTCTATTCAGAAACCGATACCAAAGATCCCGTAAAAATTGCCAGGAACGCACTGAGCCACGCCAAAGACCGTGGATTCAATGTTGTCATAATTGATACTGCAGGCCGCCTGGCTATCGACGAACAGATGATGAATGAGATTTCGGCCATCAAGCAGAATCTCAATCCTCAGGAAACTTTGTTCGTTGTCGATTCTATGACAGGGCAGGATGCTGTGAATACAGCTAAAGCATTCAACGATCGCCTTAATTTTGAAGGAGTAATCCTCACCAAGCTTGATGGTGATACGAGGGGTGGCGCAGCTCTTACAATCCGTTCAGTAGTGAACAAGCCAATCAAGTTTGTGGGTATTGGCGAAAAAATGGATGCTATTGACGTGTTCTATCCCGAACGTATGGCTGACCGTATCCTCGGAATGGGTGATATTGTTTCGCTGGTTGAACGCGCGCAGGAGCAATTTGATGAGGAAGAAGCCCGCAAACTGCAGAAAAAACTTGCAAAAGATACCTTCAACTTCAATGACTTCTTATCCCAGATAAAACAAATCAAGAAGATGGGGAATGTGAAGGATCTGATGGGGATGATACCTGGTATGGGCAAAGCGTTGAAGGACGTGGATATTGATGACAATGCCTTCAAAGGAATTGAAGCAATTATTCATTCTATGACCCCGGGTGAACGCGAAAATCCGATATTACTCAACGGGAGTCGCCGGAAGCGCATTGCAAATGGCAGTGGAACCGATATTCAGGAAGTCAACCGCCTGGTAAAACAGTTTGAAGATACCCGTAAAATGATGAAGATGCTCACCACCGGGGGGGCAAAGCAGATGGCTCAGCAGATGCGAAACGCCAAGAGAAGGTAGAGTTTATTGAGAAGGCATTAGAATACAAGAAGAAGGGGAGACAGGGTGAGGGGGAGAGGGAGGGATGGAGTGACAGAGCGAAGGGATAATTTGGCAATTTGAGAATTTGAGGATTTGATTAATTGACATTCTTAGCACTCAGCACTATACACAGTTCACCAAGCACCAGGCACAATGCAAATAATTGACGGAAAAAAGATTGCAGCCGATATCAAGAGAGAACTGGCGGCAAAATCAGTGATCATAATTGACCGTGGTGACAGGGCGCCGCACCTTGCAGCGATCGTGGTGGGAGAAGACCCTGCCAGTTTATCCTATATCATAGGCAAGGAGAAAGCTTGCCGCGAAGTGGGATTTACCTCAACTGTATACCGACTTGAAGAAAAAACTTCTGAGAAGAGGCTTCTCGAAATAATTCAATTCCTGAACAAGGATGATGAAGTGGATGGGTTCATAGTTCAGCTACCACTTCCAGCTCATATTTCGGTTGATAAAGTGATCAGCAGTATCGATCCTGCAAAGGATGCTGATGGTTTCCACCCAGTGAGCCTTGGACGTATGGTACTTGGAGAACCTGCCTTTTTGCCTGCTACTCCTTTCGGAATCATGCAGCTCATTGAATGGAGCGGAATCCAGACCGAAGGAAAACATTGTGTGGTACTTGGACGCAGCAACATTGTAGGAACACCTATCAGCATAATGCTTTCCCGGAAATCAAATCCGGGGAATTGCACGGTTACGCTTTGTCATTCCAGGACGCGCAACCTCGCTGAAATAGCCCGGACAGCCGATATCCTGATTGTGGCTATGGGAATACCAGGATTTGTCACAGCAGATATGGTTAAACAGGGCGCCGTGGTAATCGATGTGGGTATTCACCGCGTTATGGATGAAAGTGAAAAAGGGTACCACATCGTGGGAGATGTAAAATTTGATGAGGTCGCTGAAAAATGCAGCTTTATCACCCCTGTCCCGGGCGGAGTTGGCCCGATGACTATCGTTTCATTGCTTCTGAATACCCTGAAGGCATATGAAGAAAGACAAAATAAAAAAGGATAAAGACAAGAGTAAAAATACAAAGGATTACAGATAGAAGTAGGTATAAAAAAAGACCTGGCTCCTCTCTTTCTCCTTTTCATCCTTTCACACTCTCGCGTCCTCTAGTCCTCATACCTTCCTACCTTTAAACCTTCCTACCTTCCAACCCCCTATGTCCGATCCTACCCAAAACGGTAAACTGCTTCCACTCATGGAAGATTTCTACACCCTGCAGGGTGAAGGCTTTCATACTGGAAGAGCTGCTTATTTCCTGCGGGTCGGAGGTTGCGATGTGGGATGTTACTGGTGTGATGTAAAGGAATCGTGGAACCCGAAACTGCATCCGCTGACTACTGTTGGGGATATCATCAGCCGGACACTCCATAATCCTTCAAAAACGGTTGTACTTACCGGTGGTGAGCCGCTGATGTATAACCTGGTTCCCCTATGCACAGGGCTTAAGAAAGAAGGAATTACCATTCACCTCGAAACTTCCGGTTCTCATCCTTTAACCGGGACTTTTGACTGGATATGCCTTTCACCCAAGAAAAAGAGTCCCCCGCTACCAGGTATCTTTAAATCCGCCCAAGAACTCAAGGTGATTGTATTCGATGAATCCGATTACGAATGGGCCGAAGAAAATGCACGCCTAGTCGGCTCTGATTGCAACTTATATTTGCAACCCGAGTGGAGCAGGATGAAAGAAGTTATGCCAGGTATTATAGATTATGTAATGCTCCACCCCCGCTGGAATATTTCACTTCAAACGCATAAGTTTATGCATATTCCGTAATTTGTATTCTCTGATTTGCCGGATCTCCTTTTTTATCATGTCCAGATGTATTAGTTATACCTGTGATTTTTGGTTCTTCCCGATTTTCATCAGAGTCATACCTGGAGTTCAGAGTCGGCGTTTGGAATACAGTTTAGCTATCTGGCTGAGAACTTAAAGATTGTTTTGGTATGGTATTGTTCGCCAGGTTTCAGAATTGTAGTTGGGAAAGCAGCCTGGTTGGGTGAATCGGGAAAATGCTGTGTTTCTAGGCAGAAGCCGTCATACTGCTCATACACTTTGCCTGATTTACCTCTAATGGTTCCATCGAGGAAATTTCCTGTATAAAACTGTACCGCCGGCTGATCGGTGTATACTTCCATTATTCTTCCGCTTGAAGGTTCAACCACCCTGGCTGCCAGGTCATGTATTCCTTTAGTATCCAGAATGAAGTTATGGTCATATCCGACCGGTTTACCGCCGGCAGCCTGCAGGTCCCTGCCAATAGGCTTAGCGATGTTAAAATCAAAAGGAGTGCCTTTCACTTCGCGTAATTCGCCAGTGGGAATGAGTGTGTTTTCGACCACATTGTATTTAGAGGCTGAAATCATTAACTCATGCGATTTGATATCACCGCTTCCTGCCAGGTTAAAATAGCTGTGCTGTGTCAGGTTCACAGGGGTGGCTTTGTCTGTTGTTGCGTTATACTCAATGGCTAGCCTATTACTATCATTCAAGGTATAAGTAACAATAACATCCAGGTTTCCGGGGTATCCTTCTTCCCCGTCTCGGCTCTGGTAATGAAGTTTGAGTCCGACTGCGGAATCAGTATTAAATTCGGCGGCTTCCCAAAGTACTTTGTCAAAGCCTTTTACACCTCCGTGAAGATGGTTTGGACCATCATTCAGAGCCAGAGTATACTGCTTTCCATCAAGTTTAAATTTGCCTTTGGCAATCCGGTTCCCGTACCTGCCGATCAGGGCGCCGAAATAGGGGGTCTTGGCAAGATATCCGGAGAGGCTGTCGTAACCCAATACTACATCGGCATGGTTTCCTTTTGAATCAGGCACCAATAACGAAGTAATGATACCACCGTAATTGGTCACTTTCATGCTGATCCCCGAGCGGTTGGTGAGGGTATAAAGAAATACTTCCGTTGAATCGGGCATATAGCCGAATGTGGTCTTTGTAATTGTTCCGGGATCTGGCATGGTTACTTTTTTATGGCAGGCTGAAACAAGTATTTGCAGGCTCAGTAAAACAATAATGGTTTGATTGATAAACCGGTATTTCATGTGTAATTGATTTAGGATGAATATGTTATTTAATAACTCTCGGCACTTCTTATGTTTCCGGATCATTGTCCGCTGATTCCGGTCCGGGAAATTAATGTAAAATACCCGAAATAAGGACCCGGCTAATAGATGATGATCTTCCTGATAATAACCTTCCCATCCGTATTTAATCTGAACAGGTACATACCTTTTGGAAATCCGGATAGATCATAATTCCTGCTCCAATTGCTGCTTCCGGGTTTCTCTGAATGTGCCAGGACTGTTTTCCCGGATGAATTCAAGATAGTTATCCCGCAGCTCTTGCTTTCAAGGTTCCTGAATTGCACGGCAAAGTGTCCGTCAGACGGATTTGGACTGATTATGATCGTCACGGCAGAAACAGGATCACTTATACCCACAGTCTGTAATATATTGATCCGGACATTGTCAACATAGATGGCTTGTCCCCAGTGTCCTAAATTCCGGAAAGCTAGGACCACTTCCGGTTGCCCCTCGAAATTGTTTATATTGATTGAGTCGGTCCGCCACTGGGTAGCATCCGGTATAAAAATCTCGTTCGTTATGTTAGGCGCAGTTGCAAGTTCCTGGCCGCCTTTCCTGTAATATTCTGTGTAAGTATTCCCACAATCAGCGGTTGCCAGCACTGCCAGCGTATCCGAATACTGACCACCCCATTCGGAATAAGCCACATCAAAAAGTACCTTTGCTTCAACAACCTCTGAAAAATCGAGTTTTGCACTCCAGACTTCATCCTGCCTGCCCTGCACATCAATGTCATAATTATCGAATAAAAGGCAGTTATTGCTGGCGCCAAATCCACCTGCCGAGTTGGTTACGGCCCAGTTAACGCCATCGGTCCCGTCGTCCATCAGTTTCCAGGATGAGGGAAGGTTCCCGGCTTCAAAACCTTCATCCAACGGAAATGCTCCATATTCGGAGGTGGAAATGAAATTGCTCCTGATAATGGTATCAGATTGGTAGCCATCAGTGACTATTAAGGTCACATCGTAGCTGCCGGGTTGAGTATAAATTACTGCAGGGTTGTGAAGAGTGGAGGACGAGGGCATTCCACCTGGGAATGACCACCGGCAACTGGCATTCCCGCTGCAGACGCTGTGATTGACGAACCGGATGGTATCACCGGGACAATAAAACGTGGCATAGTTAGCTGAGAAATTGGCCATCAGGCTTGAAGAGTCCTGAAGGCTGGTTTCCCAGATGGCCATGTTCCAGGTGCCGAAACGGAGTTTATGATCCCGGTAAAAAGGGACCAGCCGCAACGGGTCGATGCCCACTGGAAGTCCGTCCATCAAAACCTGCCAGTCGGTAAGTGTATTGTTAGTGAAATAGACAAGCCCGTTCAGGGCGGCGATGTAAACAGTTCCGTTGCTCCCGGCCTGGTATGCTATAGTCTTGATCCTGGCATCATTAAGGGTTGAAGTAGTCAGATTGTTCCAGTTTGCCCCGGCGTCAGAAGTATGATAAACCTTTTGACCATTGGAGCCGTATGTGAACGCTATCCAAAGCTCATCAGGGTTGGAATAGCTTAAGGTAAAAACGAGTTCCCGTTTACCGCTCACCGGAAGGTTAATAACTGACCAATGAATACCTCCGTCGGGGCTGCGCATGAGCCGGCTCACATTGTTGATCACCACCTGGACATAAATAATTTCTGGGTTTGAAAAACTCTGCTCAATCCAAAGCACCTTATTGGCAGTATTATTCGAAAATGTATATAATGGCATAAACGAACCGGCACCATCAATGCTGCGCATAAGCTGGTTTTCCTTTCCCAGGTATGCGACATTCCAGTACTGCCAGTCGAAACATATCCTGGAACTGCCGTTTTCCCAGTATGATTCATTGGGTGCATTGTACATACTGAATGTATGAACGATGCTGTCCTGCGAAGTTGGCAATACCCTCCCGCCGATATCCGAGAAACAGGTTTTCCGTTCATCACTGTAATTCACGTATCCTGTGGGCGCTTCTCCACCACCAAGTGCAATGAAACTGCTTTGCGAGTAATCCTGGTAATAAGCCGCATTACCGTTATGGTAACGTCCTCCTACCATTATGTCATCATTCCATCCCTGGTCGAATCCCCAGAAAGCCCCTGCATAAATGCCGTTGCAGCGGGAATCGTGGGTGTTGACAAAATCAGTCGAATAATTTACTCCTCCGTCGCTGGCAATCCAGACCTCTTCAGTGGAGGTTGAGGTCTTATATACTTTCAGTTCCTGAATATCCACATGCAGGAATGGAATATCCCCGATATATCCTCCGACTGCCTGGTAACTCACAGCACCATCGTTACTTCTCCAGAGGTTAAGGCCGCCAATAAGCAATTGGTTTTCATTGAGTTGTGAAACGATCAGGGCAGTGTTGTAATAGATTTGGTTATAAGTACTGCTATGTCCGTCGAAATCCATCAGGTTTGGGTGTGTCACAAGGTCATAAGGCTGCCCGATAAGCTGTTGTGGCAGGATCCAGCTTTCGCCGGAGTTAGCACTTGAATAAACACCTATATATCCTCCCAGTTGAAGGTAAGCAGAAGCATCACTGTTTCCGACCAGTAACACATACACCCGGTTGGGATTGGCTTTGGTAACGGCGATCCTTCCGCCATGACTCTCAATTTTCCCCTGGTCAACAGCCGGGACAGTGAACCAACCGGACGGTTTAATCGTAAACGTTTGTCCCCCGTTTACCGACTTATAAAATTGGGGAGCTTTGGTAGAGGGGTTATATTGGAGGGCATAAACTGTATTCGCATCATTTGGCTTAATCGCAACCGACATGCTTTCGTTGGGAAGGATTTTTGTCCAGTTTGCTCCGCCATCGACAGTGCGGTAAAACCCTTTATCACAGGCTGCATATATGATTTGTGTATTATCAGGATTGTATTCAATCTGCCAGGGATTCACGTTGGAGCCCTGGAATGCGGAAGTTCCGGTCAGTTGCCAGTTGGTACCGCCGTCGACACTCTTGTAAATAAAACCTGAGGCCCCCGAACAATATCTCATTTTCATCAGTAGGATTGATGGCAATCGCTGAAACAGAATAGATCAGCAATCCCTGCGACACGAGTGTCCAGTTTGCACCTTTATCCACCGATTTATATACGCCACCTGACTCGGTTCCGCAAAAGAGAACGTCAGGATCGGAGACACTCTGGTCGATACAATAGGTATTGGCTTGCTCGGATAAGGGGAAAACGGAATCTCCTTCTGCATATTTAGCCCTCATGTGCACTTCCGGCCCGGCAAATGACCATTGGGAGGATGCTGTACTTTTGTTGTTTTTACCTCGCAGAGA
>JANXXZ010000037.1 GCA_025350385.1 Bacteroidales bacterium | reverse complement strand
ATATCAGTAAGTTCCTTTACATCATATCCTTGCCTGAGCGTACCGGAATACCCGATAAGCATGATATCCCTGCGAACCTGTACAGAAGTTATATGCAACATAGCAGCCAGTTCATGCGAAAAGATATGATGTTTACCGGTGCTAAGGGCAATAAGAAGCGTACGCCTGTATTGGCTAAGGCGTTCGACTGTTTTATCCGGAAGCTTTTTCATCTTTATCAGTTAATTAATTAGTACTGTGGTATTTATTTTATTAATGTGTTCACCGTCATTTCCCAGGATCAGGTAGTGTAATGATAAATGTGCTTCCCTGTTCAGGCAGGCTTTGTACCTCAATAGTTCCGTGATACATATCAACAATTTTGCGGACAATGGCCAGTCCCAGTCCACTTCCGGTAATGTTGCGGGTTTTCTGAGTCTTGATACGAACAAAATCCTCAAAGATCTTAATTTTATCATCATCTGACATGCCAATTCCGGTATCAGAAACTGATATGCGCACAGTTTCGGGTTGTTTTTCAAGAAAAACATCCACCCTGCCACCGGTTTTATTGTATTTTACAGCATTGGATATCAGGTTATTCATGATGATTTCAATCTCGCCGGGATCCGCTTTTATTATGATCGGCTCACGGTTATTCAGGTATAGGTCTACGTCTTTCTGAATAGCATAAGGCCGGATGGTATCAATAGCAAGCTGAACAATTTTACGTATATCTACTTCCTGCAATTTCTGGGTAGGCTTTCCGGATTCTATCTTGGTTAAATCAAGCAGATCGAGAATGAGGGTACGCATACCTTTAATCCTTTCGATGGATCGGTCAATCATTTCGTCGTATGCATCCACACTTTCCCCAAACTGCCTTTCACGCATCATTTTCAGGTAGCCATCAATAGCATTCAGCGGAGCTTTGAGTTCATGTGATAAAACAGAGAGAAACTGAAACCGGATTTGCTTCCCTGTACTGTTCAGTGTCTGGGTCATCCGTTTCAGGAAAATCTGTTTGGTAATATTTTCAATAGATGCCCTGATTTCCTGAGGGGTAAAAGGCTTGGGAATAAAATCGAAAGCACCGTCACGAGTGGCTTTTACAGCCAATTCAAGCGAAGCGTAGGAGGTTATCATTACAACAACAATATCATATTGCTTGCTTTTGACATATTCGAGCACTTCAACACCCTGTATATCCGGCAGTTTATTGTCAAGTAACAAGATTTCAGGCTGTTCTTTATCAATGATATCTATCCCTTCGGCTCCTGTTCCGGCTTCAAGAACTTCAAAATCAATCTGCTCATCCATAAATGGATAATCCACCTTGAAATTCTGCAGAATACGTCTCGTTCCATCGCGAATGCCTTGCTCATCGTCAACAATAAGTATTTTAAAAGTCGCCATTTTTAGAGTTTGAGTAGTTTTTTGATTTCGCGATGAAGTTGGTCGTTACGGATTCCCTTGTCAAGGAAAAGATCCGCATTGATCCAGCGTTTGCTTTCCTCCGCCCTGATGTCAAAGGTCATACCGGTTTCGGCCGTTACAGCTGTGGCAATAATAATAGGGACATCAGGATATTTTTTTTTGATTTTGTAACTAAGCACAAATCCGCTGTCGTCCGATTCCATCATGAGGTCGAGTATGCATAGGTCAGGCTTAATATCAAGGATTATTTTTTCGGCTTCTGCCTGGCTTTCAGCCGTGATAGTTTCGAATCCCATCTGCTCAACTTTTACCCGCATCTGGAACAGGTAATCCATATCGTCATCAACGATTAAAATACGCTTTTTTGTCATAATTCTGTTTCAATGTTTTAAAGTTCAACTTCCTTCTATACAGTTGTCATAAAGGTAGTTTCAAATCAATAGTTTCACAAATCATTATTCTTTACATCAACCTTTTTCTTGGTATGTTGATTGTAAAGGTGGTCCCTGTAAGGCCCTTGCTGCTGTCGGCATTGGATTGAACCGAAATTTCACCCTTGTGCATCTTAACAATTCCGTAAATGATAGGTAATCCGAGCCCTGTTCCTTTACCAATTCCTTTCGTAGTGAAAAAGGGAGTAAATAGTTTATCCATATTCTCTTTTTCAATTCCTACTCCCCCATCAGTAATCCGGAAAACAACCTGATCGTTGCTATCGCTTATTTGCAGAGTGATTTCACCTCCATTGGGCATGGCTTCTATAGCATTTTTCAACAGGTTAGTGATCACCTGAGTCATTTGGTCGTAATCAAGCATTGCAATAGGGTCTGTGACCTTGTTGAAGAACCTGATCTCAATGCCAGAGGGCACTATTACCGAACTTATGCTATGTTCGGCGAGTTGTATAACATCCGTTTCCGTAATGTTTACCTGATTTTTCCGCGCAAAATTGAGTAATCCCCCGACAATTTTGCGGCAACGGTCAGCCTGTTCCACTATCAGATCAAGATCCTTGTGCATAGGATTATCAGTGGACAACTCTTCTTTCAGGATATTGCTGTACATAGTAATTACGCCAAGAGGGTTATTGAGCTCGTGAGCAATACCAGCAGACAATTGTCCCATACCGGCCAGTTTCTCAGAATGCCGTAAGGCTTCCTGAACGGTTGCTAGTTTTTCGTTGGATGTATTTAGTTCCCGGATATATTTATGAAGCCGTTCAATAGAATACGGCAGGCACATTTCGGTTTCAGCCAGCCCGTTTATCACGGCAATTGCATGCTCCTCGCAAGAATCGTATCCGCAGGCGCCGCAATTAAGGTGATCCTCATAGCTGTATTTTCCTATCATGTATAGTATTTCCTTGATCTCTTCAGGGTTCGGTTTGTTAATCCTCATATCCCTCTTGGTAAAGGTACGGCTGAGGTCAATTTTTTCGTATTTTTCCAGCTTTAGCGACCATTCTTCTTTATCAAGTTCTGCCATTTTTTGATTGGCATAGCTGATGATTCGGGCTTTTTTGGCAAAACGCAGGCTGCTGGCAGCTGTATTGGGATAAGGTGACATGCCCGGACCAAGAATGCAGCCTTCGCAGCAGAGCAAATGCAAATGGTGGCCGGTAAGATTTCCCTGCTCGAATTCACGGAGGGCATCCAGGAAATTCGATCTTCCGCCTGCAACAAGTACTTTTTCACTCAAGATATCTTCTGTGACTTCCATGGTATTAAGCAAACCATGGCTCAGCGGAAAAATAGCTCCGCGTCCTCCAAACGGAGGATCAAAGTTTGAAGGATCAACCTTTGATGGAGTGATCCGGCTATTCTCGAACATCTCCCGGAGTTCACGGAAAGTAATGGCATTATCTATTTCGGTTGATTCAGATTTTTTCGCCAGGCAAGGTCCAATGAAAACTACCTTGGAATCATCGCCATAAGCCATTCTTACAACCCTTGCCATGGCAACCATTGGGGATACCACATTGGCCAGGGAGGATGTAAGTTCAGGGTAATACCTTTCAATATAGGATACAATTGCAGGGCAATCGGAAGAAATCGCTTCTTGGCCTAGGCTAAGGTGGTCCTTATACCTCCGGGCAACAAGATCGGCACCGAATGACACTTCAGTAACATGAGTAAACCCAAGCACCCTTATCATCCCTACAAATTGCCTGAAGTCCTGTATATCGTGAAACTCAGCAGGGAAGCTGGGGGCAATACACGCAATCACCCTGGCACCTGATTGAATCAAATCTCGAACAGGATCAATTTCCTTACGAAATACCTTAGCTCCCTGGCTGCATACTTTAATACAATTACCGCAGGCAATACAGCGGTCGGCAATCACCTCGGCCTGGCCTCCTGCTATTCGAATTGCCTTTGCAGGGCATTCCCTGACACAGGTATAGCACACCCTGCACTTTTCCCTAATTGTGAATACAAGTTTTTGCTCTGTGCCAAGGGGCATGTGTTGTTCGGCGCCAAGTGCATCCATGGGGATGGTAGTTTTTGGTTATTCGTTATTCGTTATTCGTTATTCGTTATTCGTTATTCGAGATTAGGAAATCAGTGTTCATATTAGCTATAGAGGCCAGCATTTCTAATCTCATTTTCTTAAGTTCAAAATTTTTTCTGCATGCTGAGTTCTGGTGTATAATCAAAATCCAAAAAGAAGAAATCAAAGCATAACTTCTCTTTTTTGGTAGGTGGTGTGCAAAAGATTAATGCTTTGTTCGCTCATGGGTGTTCCCAATAAATTATCATACAGAGACGTAAGTGACGGATTCTTGTGTGCGAGTTTTATTGATTCCTTGTCATCAATGTCATATATTGCTTTTGCCCGGGCCTTGGTGTTGTTATTTTCCGGATGAATAGGCTGACCTCCTCCGCCTACACAACCACCCGGGCATGCCATTACCTCAATATAATGAAGGTCGTTTCGGCCGTTTTCAATTTCATTCAGCAACTCATTTACAAAACCAATTCCATTTACAACGGCAAATCCTAGGTTAAATTCCCCGATTTTTATTCTAAACTCTTTACGACCCTTGCCTGAACGTAGTTCCTGTATTTTGGCCAAATGGAATTCTTTCCCTGTTATCATAAAATGCAGTGTACGGATGAGCGATTCCGCAAGTCCTCCGCTAACCGCTGGCAACTTACCAGCTGAACTACGCGAACGATAAGGCAGATCAACCATTTCAGGTTCCACCTGCTGAATATCAATTCCATTCAACCGTATCAACCGGGCAAGTTCCCTTGTTGTGAGTACAGTGTCTACATCAGTTATCCCCTTATGTGTCATTTGCTCCCTCTGGGCTTCAAATTTCTTAGCCACACATGGCATAGCCGAAGCGGAGTAAATTGCCTCATCGGTAAGTTGGTGTTCGGCAGCAAAATGAGTTGTAATAAGCGCTCCCATCATCTGCTGGGGCGATTTGCAGTGCGAAATATTCTCAAGAATGGATGGCCTTGATTGCTCAGCGTACTTTATCCATGCAGGACAGCAACTGGAGAACATCGGGAGTGATTTTCTAGTACGCAGGCGTTCAAGCATTTCAGCGGCTTGTTCAACCACCAGCAGATCAGCAGCAAAGGAGGAATCAAAAACATGGTCAAACCCAAGTTTCCGGAGGGCTGCGTACATCATGCTTTCCATGTCCTTGCCGGCTCTCAGGCCGAATTCTTCTGCAAGGGTCACCGATAGTGTAGGCGAACATTGAATTACAGTTTTCACGCCCGGATTATGCAATGCATCCTGTAACTCTCCGGGATGTTGCTTTTCGGTAAGCGCTCCTGTAGGGCAAACCATGATGCATTGTCCGCAATTAATGCAGCTTGAGAGATTCATTCCCCGGTTAAAAGCCGGTCCTACCTGCATTTTGTTACCCCGCCCGATAAAATCAAGGGCTGTTATTCCCTGCACTTCTTCACATATCCTTATGCAACGGCCACAAAGG
>JANXXZ010000308.1 GCA_025350385.1 Bacteroidales bacterium | reverse complement strand
AATTTACCGTGATGTGTTTATTCAATAACGAAGGCTGAGCTCCCGCAGGGTCAGCCTTGAATAGCAATACAATCAATAAAGTTATACTTGTGCAATACCGTAAGGTAAATAACATAAGGCTTGATGGTTGATTATCCTGCGTTTTTCTTCACCAGGTAATCTTTTCCATTATTGACAAACTGAAGGTTATGAACTAATTGTAACACTTCCAGCACAGCATCAAGCGTTTCGTTGTCGAAAGTAGCAGTCAGTTTTAATTTGGCAAGATTTTTATCATCCAGGTTGAAAGTAACTCCGTATTTCTGTCCGACAGCGCTAAGCACTCTATCAAGTGATGTTTCACTGAAGACGAGTACGCCTGTTTTCCAGCTCAGGTAATTAGGTTCATCATTCAGGAGTTTTGTTATTTCACCTGTATTTCTGAAATAAACGCCCTTATCACCTTTGAGGAGGGTTACCTGACCAAGGATATGGTCACTTTTGTCAACATGGTAAAAAAGAACTTTCCCTGAATTAACGACAACTTCAATCTTGTTGGTTTCGGGATATGCCCTGATGTTAAACGAGGTTCCCAGAACTCTAACGCGCGTTTCGCCTGTTTCAATAACAAAGGGCCTGGTGGGGTCCGGTGCAATTTCAAAAAAAGCTTCACCCCAAAAATAGACCTCTCTGCCCTTATTACCAAATTTTTCAGGGAATTTAATTGTTGAAGAGGAATTCAGAAAAATGGTGGAACCATCTGCCAGGCAGAGCGGAGCGGCCATTGAGAGACCCGAAGTAACCATTTTCCGGGAGTTACGCGGACTTACCAGCTGAAAAACGGCAAGGCCGATCAGGATGACCGCGGCAGCTTTCAGTGCATAGCCCGCAACCCGGCGGACGGATGAAACCTGCCTGGTTGTTGTATGAATGATGTGAAGAGGCTGATTTGAAATCCTTGCATCCACTTTTAACCACGCTGAATCTACATTAAAACCGGTTGAAGGTTCTTTAACCCCGGTATGAACCCAGATATCATTCAATTGATTGAATATCTGTTTGTATTCCTCATCTGAACCGATCAGACCGGAAATAACACGGCTTTCATCCGCGCTGCATTCGCCCGCGATGAATTGTGTGATCTGGTTCTTTATTTTACGGTTACGGAGGAACATAATTCTATTTTCTACACTATAAAGACAATCGAAACGGCTTTTACCCCTACAAGTAAAAAAAATATTTTTTTCACCATCTGATCATGTTGTTGATTATCAACAATGTAACTGAAATAAATTCTTTGAGGTAGCGGCGCATAAATTCGAGTGCACGGGTCATTTGAGTCTCAACTGTTTTAACATTTACTCCTAACTTTTCGGCAATTTCATGGTATTTTAATCCTTCAAAACGGCTCATTTCGAAAATTTCACGGCGTTTTGCAGGTAATTCAAGGAGGGCTTTCTGAAAACAGCCATTCAGTTCACCGTCAGTATCCTCGGGCGATCCCCCGGAAACTTCATCTACGTCAAAGCCTACGAAATCGATATATTTCCGCTGCATTTCCTGGTAACGGATATGATTCAATGAATAGTTTACCGCTGCCTTGAAAAGATAACTGCTTAAGGAAGTATTGATAACAAGTTCTTCGCGGCGAAACCATAATTTACAAAAAAGATCCTGGATCACTTCTTCTGCCACCAGGGGGTCGGGAACATAACGCAATGAAAAGCGGCACAATTCAGGGTAGTACTTCCTGAATATGTACTCGAAAACATCGCGGTCGCCTTCTTTCAAACCGTTGATAAGCCGGAGATCTTCCTGATTCATTATAGCAAATATGGTAAAAAGCCATCTTATCCGGGTGAATGGCTTCAGAAGGCTTAGGGGATGTAAAATTAAACAAGTTTAGCAATTCTTCACCATGAGCCGCGGTTCCATCATATCCAGCATCGCGTACCTGATGCCCTCCCTTCCCTGTCCTGAGTCCCTGACACCGCCATAAGGCATATGATCTACCCGGAATGTGGGCACATCATTTACTATCAGACCTCCCACTTCCAGTTCATTAAAAGCATAATTCATTTCCCGGATACTATCAGTAAAAACACCGGCCTGCAGGCCAAAACTGCCCGAATTGATCATTTCAACAGCTTTTTCAAAGCTATCGACGGCTTCAATGACTACCACCGGGCCAAAAACCTCTTCACAACAAACCCGCATTTCATCACTGGTATCGGTAAGAATTGCAGGCTCATAAAAACTGCCTTTTCTTTTTCCACCACATAATAAGGTCGCTCCTCCTGCAATTGCTTCATCTACCCAGGTTTCCACGCGACGGGCATTGTTTTCATCAATCATGCTGCTGATATCGGTTTCAGCTAATATTGGATCACCTTGTTTCAATTGCTGAACCTTACCGATGAATTTCCGGCAGAAGTCATCATATAATTCCTTCAACACATAAATCCGCTGTGTATGGATGCAAACCTGCCCGGAATAGGAAAAACCGCCCGATACACACTTGTTCACACTATTTTCCATATCCGATCCACCGGAAATTATTACCCCGGCATTTCCACCCAGCTCAAGCACAACTTTTTTGCGGCCAGCCTGCTTTTTCATCTCCCAGCCAACAACGGGTGAACCGGTAAATGAAAGAAGGCTGATGCGTTCGTCGGTCACCAGACGGTTGCCCGTTGTACGGCTCATGGGCAATATGGATACAGCACCGGCCGGGAGATCTGTTTTTGCAATAATTCGCGCCAGGAGCAGGGTTGATAAAGGTGTTGTACTGGAAGGTTTTAAAATAATGGGACAACCCGCTGCGATTGCGGGAGCAATTTTATGCACGGCCAGGTTCAGGGGAAAATTGAACGGTGAAATCCCGGCTACAATACCCAACGGGAAATACCTGACTAATCCTTCTTTCCCGCTTCCAGCCGGAGTCCAGTCGATCCCGATGTATTCGCGCGGGATCCTGCGGCTTTCTTCCGCAGCAACAGCGAAACACTGGATGGAGCGCTCCACTTCGGCAAGTGCGAACCGGATGGGTTTACCTGATTCGCGACAGATCAGCCGTGCAAAATCATCTTTTTGTTTTTCAAGTTCTGACCTGATATACATTAATATTTCATACTGTTTAAAGGCTGGCATATCTTTTAACGGGCGTTTTGCTTTTTCGGCTGCAAGAATTGACAGTTCCAGTTCTTTTTCTCCCGCCAGAAAGGTTGTAGCAACTATTTCGCCGGTATAAGGATTGGTTATTTCGTGTTTGTGCTCTGTTTCGAAAAAACTCCCCCCGCAGTATATTTTGTATGTGTCCATGTTTACATTGGCTTTGAGGAGATAAAATTACTGAAACGCCAGTTATCCGGCTTAAGAATTCTTTGTACTTTTGGCAATGAAGCAGGAGGTCGGATGCAGAATCATAAACTAAAAGGAAAATAATTCGCTTTGACTGAACAAGCGCATTTTTCCCTTAAGAACTTCTCAATACCGCTTTATCATAGAATTTAAAGTAAACATTTTACGAACCCACAAAAGCTGAATCATAAATTCCTTGAAAAAATTGATGAGCAATTCATTGTGGTTATATATTTTTTACTAATTTTGCACTCCAATTTTATCAGGAAATCTATAATCGATTGAAAATGTACGCAATAGTTGATATCGCCGGACAGCAATTCAAGGTTGAAAAAGACCAGAAGATCTTTGTGAACCGTCTCAAAGGCGATGAAGGTTCGAACGTGGAATTTACGGATGTGCTGCTCGTTGATAACGACGGCAGCATCAGCATTGGCGCTCCGCTGGTTTCCGGCGCTGCGGTTCAGGCTACTATCCTCACCCATGCCCGCGGCACGAAAGTTAAAATCTTCAAGAAAAAACGCCGCAAAGGTTACCAGAAGGAAACGGGGCACCGCCAGGACCTTACCCAGCTTAAGATTGAAGGAATAACCGCTTGATTACCTGAATCAGGACTGTTTCCCGGCAGTTCCGGGAAAATAAAATTGAATGTGCAACAAATAATACTCCACTTATATGGCTCATAAAAAAGGTGCCGGTAGTTCGTCCAACGGTCGCGAATCGCATAGCAAGCGTCTGGGCGTTAAGATTTTTGGCGGGCAATTTGCCCAGGCCGGCAATATCATCCTCAGGCAACGCGGGACTGTTCATAATGTAGGCCTCAATGTCGGCTTAGGAAAAGATCATACCATTTTTGCCCTTCGCGACGGTATTGTTGAATTCAAGAAACGCAGGAACGACAAATCATACGTTTCCGTTCATCCGCTCAGCGCTGAATAATAAAGGCTGCAGCTCTTGTGCTGCTTTTATAAGATACTTTATTAAAATCTCCTGACAGGAAATCAGGAGATTTTTATTTTTGTACCCTCAAACAACCGGAATCGCACCTTCCTATACGGATTCATCCCTGTTAATAATTCCTGATATGCTTGAACTGAATTTTATCCGTGAAAACCCTCAGCTGGTTATCGACCGGCTGGCTCTCAAAAACTTCAAAGCAGGCGAAGCAGTTAACCGCATCCTGGAAATTGACATAAACCGCCGCGAAACCCAGAAATTGCTGGACGATAACCTGGCAGAATCGAACAATATTGCGAGGGAAGTCGGTATCCTGTTCAAATCGGGTAAACAGGCAGAAGCACAGGAATTAAAAAACCGTTCAGCCGAGTTGAAGATTGCAGCCAAAGAACTGGGTGACCGCCTGGAAGAAATTCAAAAAGAGCTGAACAACCTGCTGGTTACACTCCCCAATCTCCCCCACCCTACTACACCTCCCGGCCGTTTGCCCGAAGACAACCCGGAAGTTCAGCGCGAAGGCGATATTCCTGAACTGGCTGTTGACGCGCTGCCGCACTGGGAACTGGCGACAAAATATGATATCATTGATTTTGAACTGGGGGTAAAACTCACCGGAGCCGGGTTCCCGGTATATAAAGGTAAAGGCGCAAGGCTGCAGAGGGCTTTGATCAATTTCTTTGTGGATGAGGCAGTGAAAGCGGGGTATATCGAAATCCAACCGCCGCTCATGGTGAACGAAGCTTCAGGTTATGGCACCGGACAGCTTCCTGATAAGGACAGCCAGATGTATTTTGTGGGAGAAGATAAATTTTACCTCATACCAACCGCCGAAGTCCCGGTTACAAACATTTACCGCGATGTGATTCTAAAAACCGAGGATTTCCCGGTAAAAAATGTGGCCTATTCCTCCTGTTTCCGGCGCGAAGCCGGCTCGTACGGCAAAGATGTCCGTGGGTTAAACCGCCTGCACCAGTTCGACAAAGTGGAAATAGTCCAGCTGCGGCATCCCGATGATTCATACCAGGCGTTGGAAGAAATGCGCGAACATGTGGCCGGACTCGTCAGGAAACTGGAATTACCCTTCCGCATTATCAGGCTTTGCGGCGGTGACATGAGCTTTACCTCCGCCTGGACCTATGACTTTGAAGTTTACTCTACAGCCCAGAAACGCTGGCTTGAAGTAAGTTCTGTTTCCAATTTCGAAACCTTCCAGGCTAACCGCATGAAACTCCGTTTCAGGGACAGCAACGGGAAAACCCGCCTTGCCCATACACTAAACGGAAGCGCCCTGGCGTTACCACGTATTGTAGCCGCCCTGCTGGAAAACAATCAAACCCCTGAAGGAATCCGCATTCCAAAAGCCTTGGTTCCTTATACAGGTTTCGAACTGATTAGCTGAACTGTTTGCTCAAACTGATTGTTTTATAACCAGATTAACGGCTGAAACCAGGTGAACGATTTAAACCTTTTTCAATATCCCTGAATTGAGAAAAAAACTCAACATAGCGTTCCTGTTTTTTGCCTTCCTGTTTGTAGCAGGACCTGGTAAATTATTTGCCCAACAAACCGATGAGCAATTGGGCGTTCAATATTACCAGAATAAGCAATATGATAAAGCATTGCTGCTGTTTGAAAACCTTTTCGGACAAATGCCTTCCCAGTTTAATTATATTTATTATGTGAACTGCCTTGTAGAGTTGAAAGACTATGACAAAGCCGAAAAAGTAATAAAGAAACA
>JANXXZ010000265.1 GCA_025350385.1 Bacteroidales bacterium | reverse complement strand
AAAAAATCCCGAAAAAGATGAAACGTTCTGGAAACAACGGTACGAAGACATTAATAATTTTGAGAATTACCTGACAACCAATGGAACGGTAATCCTGAAGTTCTTCCTGCATGTTTCGCCGGAAGTGCAGAAGGAACGACTGCTGGAACGTATTGATGACCCTACGAAAAACTGGAAATTCAATATCGACGACCTTAACGAACGTGCTCTTTGGCCCAACTACATGGATGCATATGAGGATATGATTAAACATACATCAACAGAACTTGCTCCCTGGTATGTGATACCTGCGGATAAAAAATGGTTTATGCGCGCTGCCGTAAGCAATATCATTGTCGAAAAGCTCAAATCGTTGCGATTACATTATCCTGTTATTACAAAAGAGCAGAAAGCTGACCTGCAAAAGGCAAAAGTAATCCTTGAAAAAGAAAAATCCGGGAAATAACTGTCCGGACCGGCCGTTATTAACCTCAAATAACCCTTCAAAATGAAACAGATGCTTATCACCTTAAAATACAATAATTACCTTCTCAAATAAACGAAATGAGTTTTTATCTGAAACACAGAAAGCTAAAACAATTATTATTTTTAATTGCTTGTACTATTGTACTCTTTTCTCTTTATTATTCAAATTTATTGATTAAGAAAATTGCTCATGATGAACGAGCTAAAGTGAATATTTGGGCCTCTGCACTTAACCATAGATTAGCTCTCGTAAATACAACTAGTAAATTTTTTAATGAGATAAGACGTGAAGAAAGAAATCGTGTTGAACTTTACGCAGAAGCTCAAAAGCATATCTCAAATGCAGATCCAAAAGAAGATATAGGTTTTTATCTTACAATTATTGAGAAAAATAGTACAATACCTGTAGTTTTAACAAGTCGTGAAGGTATCACTTTGGATACTAGAAACATTGACATACCAATTAAACACGGTGATTTAATAAATCCAATACTTTTAAAAAAATATGAATTTTATCCACCAATAGTGATTTCTAATTTGGGAGTTAAAAATTATATCTATTACAAAGATTCCAAGCTCTTTACTGAGGTCCAGCAAGTGCTCAACAGCCTGGTAAATTCATTTTTCAGTGAAATCGTGAATAATTCTGCTTCGGTACCCGTGGTCATAACCGACAGCACTCAAATGAAAGCTATAAAATACAGTCATGTTGACACCTTACTCATCCATGACCCTGTTTACCTGCGGCATATGATCGATGAAATGTCGGCTGAAAATGACCCCATTGCCATAGAGGTAGCCGACAGGGGAAAGAATTATATCTTTTATAAAGATTCCTATGTACTTACGCAGTTGCGTTATTTCCCATATATACAGTTAGCTATTATCGGTATTTTCCTCCTGGTGGCTTATCTTTTGTTCAGCACAGCCCGCCGTTCGGAACAAAACCAGGTTTGGGTAGGATTGGCCAAAGAAACGGCGCATCAGCTGGGCACGCCGCTTTCATCCATGATGGCATGGGTTGATTACCTTGAGACAAAAGGAATTGACGAGGATACCATTAGTGAATTGCATAAAGATGTAAACAGGTTAAAGACCGTTACCGATCGTTTTTCAAAAATAGGCTCTACCCCGGTTCTAAAACCCGAAAACATTGTGGAACTGATCTATCAATCCGTTTCATATCTCAAAACACGCACCTCACAAAAGATTCATTTTTCAATCAACCTCTCCGAAGATCAGTCGATCCTGGTACCTCTCAATTACCAGCTGTTCGACTGGGTAATTGAGAACCTGGTTAAAAATGCCGTGGATGCCATGACCCGCGCCGGTTCTTTAACTATTGACATCCTGGAGGATGAACGGCATGTAATGATCGATGTTTCCGACAGCGGGAAAGGACTTCCGCGAAACATGTTCAAAACCATCTTCAATCCAGGATATTCCAGCAAGCAACGGGGCTGGGGACTAGGTTTATCCCTTTCAAGACGCATCATCCGCGAATACCATAAAGGCAGGATCTTCGTAAGGAGTTCAACTATCGGAAAGGGAACTACATTCAGGATCGTTCTGAAGAAATAAAATGATTCTCCGGAATCCGTTTCGTTTCCTCAATTTTCGAAAGCAGGTTAATGGTTATTAGTTATCAGGAATTGGATATCAGGAACGCCGGATAAATAATCTGAAAACGTTGAACCAACCCAATAACTTTTCGAACCGTCCTTGTTCCTTCTCTTCATCGCTCCCTCTTTCCCAATAACTCCTGCGTCCCTCTCACCCTCCTACCCTCAAACCCTGATTCTCCCCTAATCCTCTATACGCCCCAATGTCAGGAATATACCTCCACATCCCCTACTGCAGGCAAAAATGTCATTATTGTAATTTCTATTCCCTTGCATCCGTTAAATATCGCGCGGATCTTCTGCCGGCCATGCTTCATGAACTGGAAATACAAAAAGACTTCCTGCAAGGCGAACCGGTAAATACGGTATACTTTGGCGGAGGTACACCTTCATTACTTAGTGCTTCAGAAATTGCCAATCTTCTTTCGGTAATCCACCGCCTGTTCTCCGTTGATCCCGGAGCGGAAATAACCCTCGAGGCCAATCCTGACGAACTTACCAAAAAGAAACTCAGCGAATTGATAGCATGCGGAGTAAACCGGTTGAGCATCGGAATACAATCATTTGAGGATCGGGATCTGAAATTTCTGAACCGCACCCATTCGGCCCGGCAAGCCTACAATAGTGTGAAACATTCGCAGGATGCAGGTTTCAGCAACCTTAGTATCGACCTCATTTATGGAATCCCAACACTTGATAGTACCTGTTGGGAATCCAATTTGATGACGGCCTTGGAACTGGATGTACCCCATATTTCGGCTTATGCGTTAACAGTGGAAGAGATGACCCCGCTTGCGGTCCTCATTAAGAAAGGGAAACTACCTGGTGTTGAGGATGCACAACAGGCACAACACTTCGATATCCTGACTTCGCTTTTAGAAGCATCCGGATTTTTGCACTACGAAGTGTCAAATTTTTGTAAACCGGGTATGTATGCCAGGCACAACACAGCTTACTGGCAGGGCATCAGTTATCTTGGAATCGGACCCTCAGCTCATTCTTTTAACAGGGTTTCGAGGCAGTGGAATGTCTCCAACCTTGGCCTTTACATCCAATCGTTGCAACAGAGCGAAATCCCATTCGAGAAGGAATTCCTTACTCCTGCCCAACTATTTAATGAGTATGTAATGACATCGTTGCGCACCATGTGGGGTTGCAACCTCAGCTATATCCGTGAAAATTTCGGGCCCGAGTGGTTAGCGCAGGTACTAAGAGATGCACAACCGGCAATCGATCAAGGCTTTCTGATACTGAAAAACAGTATCAGGACAAAAGAGCTGTCACCACAGCCAGAATTTCAGGATGCAACACTCTTTCTGACAAATGAAGGTAAATTCAGGGCCGATGGTATTGCAGCTGATTTTTTCCGGGAATGAGATACTGGGCTTTGCTCTTAGTGACAGGTGAAGATACTGAAAGAGAATTCTATTTTTCATATATTCTGATACAGGCCATTGATTAAACAACGATATAGACCCTGTGTTTAAAAATTGAATTATGTTTGGTTTGCTCGTAAGACTTCAATCTCAATAGATAACAATGACTAATATATTTATTGTTCGTAAGGAAATTAGCATAAAACAATTAATTCCCTTATGAAATTTTGTTTTTACAATGCTCTCTTTCTATTGGTATTCATCTCAAACAGAGAATTTTAAACAGTCTGTTAGTCAGAAGTGTTTAAATCAACTTAATCCGTTTTCATCCTTGTTTTAAACTTCTAACAACTTATCCTGAATCTGAAAAACCAATCCTCAAGGCATATAAAATATTTTAGTTACTTTAGCTCCCCCCTAAAAACAAATTTCGGTAATTTATGCCCATACTCGGATCAATCATTAAGAGTGCAATTGAACTCCGGAGTAAAATCCCTATTGACGGTCTCAAGACACAAAACCCTTATAAGGCTCAGGCCAGGACTCTTCGACGACTATTAAGAAAAGCACAGATTACCTCCTTTGGTGAAGAATACGTATTCCAGGGAATTCTCCGGCATCGCGATCCGATTAAATCATTTCAACAAAAGGTACCTCTGCATGATTATACCAGCATCCACCGTAAATGGTGGTATCGCACCCTGAATGGTGAACCTTATGTATGCTGGCCCGGCCAGGTAAAATACTTTGCATTAAGTTCAGGCACTTCGGAGGCTTCGAGCAAATACATACCTGTTACCGGAGATATGCTACGGGCCATCAAGAAAACGAGTATCATGCAGTTGCTTACCCTTTCGAAATACGATTTCCCTAAAGAATTCTATGAAAAAGGAATCCTGATGCTGGGTGGCAGTACCCAACTTGAATTTAACGGGACATATTATGAAGGCGACCTTTCAGGAATAACAACAGGTAATTTACCCTTTTGGTTCCAGCATTTTTATAAACCAGGCAACCGCATTTCAAAGGAACGTAACTGGACTACGAAGCTGGATGAAATAGTTAAGAAAGCTCCTGAGTGGGATATTGGGGTTATTGTAGGAGTCCCGGCCTGGCTCCAGATCCTGCTCGAACGGGTAATTGAAACCTATCACCTGAATAATATCCACGACATGTGGCCGAACCTTTCGGTATATGTTCACGGCGGAGTTTCATTTACTCCCTATGTGAAGGGATTCGAAAAACTGCTTGCCCGACCACTCACCTACATGGAAACATACCTTGCCTCCGAAGGTTTTATTGCCTACCAGAGCCGCCCCGGAACCAGTTCCATGCAATTAGTGCTTGATAATGGCATATTTTATGAATTTGTCCCCTTCACTTCAGATAATTTTGATGACGACAGCAACCTGAAACCAGATGCGAAAGCATTGACCATTCGTGAAGTTGAAACAGGAAAAGATTATGCTCTTCTGTTATCAAGTTGTGCCGGCGCATGGCGCTATCTTATCGGCGACACTGTCAGGTTCACTTCGCTTGCTCAATCCGAAATAGTGATTACAGGCCGCACCAAACATTACCTGAGTATTTGCGGGGAACACCTCTCGCAGGAAAACATGAACAGGGCTGTCGAAATGATGGAGCACCAGATGAATATTTCAGTCCGCGAATTCACAGTGGCTGGAATACAATCGGAAAAAATGTTTGCCCACAAATGGTATCTTGGTGTTGACGAACCGATTGACCTTGAGGTTGCCCGAAAACACATTGATGAAAATCTCAAACTGCTGAATGATGACTACCGGACCGAACGACTTCACGCCATCCGTGAAGTGTTTGCCGAATCATTGCCCTCTCAGGTGTTTTATGACTGGATGAAATTACATGGAAAGGAAGGTGGTTCGTTTAAATTTCCAAGAGTACTTAAAAACTCCAAACTGGAGGAATGGGAACAATACCTTACCGGGATAAAGAAATAAAAAACTAATTTAGCCTGACATTGAAATAGATACGTTTTTATCAGGGTAATAACAATTGTGAAAGCCAATACTAAACCCTACTTTATTAATTAAAGCTGAACAATGCCCCCTTTTGTACAAGGTCTTATTCTTGGATTTGCCATTTCAGTTCAGCTGGGACCTGCACTGTTTACTCTGTTGCAAACCAGTATTCACAGGGGATTGAAATCAGGATTATTCCTCGCGGGAGGTATTTTTCTCAGTGATCTGAGTATTGTCATTTTAGCTTACCTGGGAGCCTTGCAGGTAATCAACCAAAAGAACAATTACCTCATTGCCGGTATCATCGGCGGTTTCATACTCATTCTTTTCGGACTTTTTACTTTCCTGCGCAAGGTACATATTGATGAGAACAATAATGTAGTGGAATTAAAAGTACCTGGTCCTATAACCTATATTCTTAAAGGTTACTTCCTGAATGTCATGAACCCGTTTGTCTGGTTCTTCTGGATTACCGCCATGGTTGTGAGCGCCAATTTTGGTGAAGACAAACATGCTGTTGTCCTCTTTTTTATCGGAACAATGGGAGCTATCGTCAGCAGTGATATGTTCAAAGTTTTTATCGCCGATAAATTAAAAAGGTACCTGAAACCTCAATTATTAATCCGTGTGAATCATATTGTTGGTATCCTCCTCATGATTTCCGGCGTTTACCTTTTAATCAGGGTTTTTCTGCGGTTCTGATTCCATTAAAACTTTAAGAACGGCCAATAAAAGGGAGGAAGGTTGATGATCCAAAAAGGATGGTAGGTCGCTTAGGCAGTCACTGAATACCATTTAATCTTCTGTAAAACGAATATCCTTAACATTCAGTTGGATACTACGGTTGCCGTTCCATTCATTTTCCTCGAGATGGTAACAGATGTCCATAAACTGTCCTTTCTGGATGGCGGCATATTTTTCACCCTGTTGAAATGCTATAGCTGAAAACGGATCGCTGCGGACAGCATTCTGGAAAACAGTCATTTTCACATGATTCTTGCCTACAATCCGGGCATAACCTGTATCGTGCGTAGCTGAAGTAATAAATACCGGTGACATATTCCCTGGTCCGAAAGGCGCAAACTGCTTCAGGATGCGCAGGAATTTCGGGGTAATCTGGTTCAGGTTTATTTCAAGGTCAATTTCAACTTCCGGAACGCGCATATTTTCCGTGATCGAGGAAGCAACAATGGATTCGAAGCGTTGGCGGAATGCATCCAGGTTTTCGGGTTTCAACGAAAGACCGGCGGCGTAGGTATGTCCCCCAAAATGTTCCAGCAGGTCGCTACAGGCGTCAATGGCATCGTATACGTCAAAATCCTTGACTGATCGGGCCGAACCAGTAATCAGCCCGTTGGAAAGCGTCAGTACGATAGTAGGGCGGTAATAGGTTTCGGTAAGCCTGGAAGCTACTATACCAATCACCCCTTTGTGCCATTCGGGGCTGAAGACTACCGTTGAAAGGGATTGTGTCAGAAATTGATCGCCGGCTATCATATCCAGCGCTTCCTGGGTAATTTGCGAATCAAGCGTGCGGCGCTCGGTATTGAAATCGTTGATCTGCTTAGCGATGCTTTCGGCATGAGCAAGGTCGGGGCTTATAAGCAGCAACACCGAGTTATTCCCGCTTTCAATCCTGCCTGCTGCATTAATCCTTGGACCCAGTACAAAAACCAGGTCGCTGATGGTGAGTTCCCGTGAAAAAAGAACACCTTCTTCAATCTCATGAATACCTTCTTCAATTATTTTCCGGTTAATATTCGCCACGTTCAAAATGGCTTCGATACCCGGGCGGGGATTGCTGTTGATCAACTTAAGCCCGTAATAAGCCAGAATACGGTTTTCACCGGTGATCGGAACAATATCGGAAGCGATGCTGACGGCAACGAGATCGAGATACTTATAAAGTTTCTCAAAAGGGATGTTATTATGCTGAGCATAACCCTGGATCAGTTTATACCCGACACCGCAACCTGAAAGTTCGTTGAAAGGATAGGTTGAATCCAGCCGTTTGGGATCAAGCACTGCCACTGCTTCAGGTAAAATATCACCGGGACGGTGGTGATCGCATATAATAAAATCAATTCCTTTTTCCAGGGCATAGGCAATTTTTTCAACTGATTTTATCCCGCAGTCGAGGGCTATTATCAGTGTAAAACCTTCGTGCGCGGCATAATCAATACTTCGGTAAGAGATGCCATATCCTTCGCTGTACCGGTCAGGGATATAGAAATCGATCGTATCGAATCCGTGCTCTTTAAAAAACGTATACACCAGTGCCACGGCTGTGGTTCCGTCCACATCATAATCGCCGTAAACCATTATTCTCTCCCTGGCCTTGAAGGCCTTTTCGATCCGGCTCACTGCCAGTTGCATATCATTTAGGAGGAAAGGGTCATGAAGGTGCGAAAGTTCGGGCCTGAAAAAAGCTTTGGCTTCTTCGAATGTTTTGATTCCACGCTGTACCAGCAACACCGCCAACACCGGGTCAATGCCCAGTTGTGTGGCCAGATTGCCCACCAGTTCTTCGTCCCCGCGTTCTTTCAGTACCCAGCGTTTTTTCATCCGATGATAAGTCCTTTTCGCAAAAATAGGTAAAAGGAAGGAAGGATACCAACAAATTATTCGTCACTGTCTAATTTTTAGGGAAATGGAATTTTAGTGCGATATAATAACCGGAGATGGAAACTAAAAGACAAAAGTGAAAACGAAAGATGGTTTGGCTAGCGGAGAACAACATAGAAAACTGGGAAAAAAGATTGAAACCGGGAAAGGATATTCCAGGTATTCCGGAATTTGTTCTTTGCCGAAATACTTAATAATAAGTTTGTTTATTCCCGTGAATCATCATGTTAGCTTTTATAGTCAATTTAGCATATCACTGTTTCACTTTTTAATTATTCACTCTTTTATCAGGTAATTTTTAGTGATGAAGAATAAAATGTTCATTTTATCGATGGTCATGTTCTCAACAAGTTTATCCATTCAGGCTCAGTCATTTATTAAGAGTATTCAAACAGAAGAAGATGAATTTGAGTACTCCGCGATCGAAACCCCGGAAGGCGGATACCTGGTTTATCTGGTTAAAGGGGTGTTTTCATACTCTGATGAGGGGCGTGTATCACATCGTGATATTATCCTTAAACTGGATGCTCTGGGGAATGAACTGGACAGCCTGGTACTGAATGATAGTGATAGCCTTAAGTTCCAGATTTCCGGTTTATTAAAGTACCAGGACGAATTCATTATCTGGGGATCAAACTACAAAGCGACAAATTTATATTATCCGGTTTCTGTGCGAATAGTAAGAATGGACTATGATTTCAACCTGAAACATGATACAACTCTAAAATTCAAAGACAATTATATCTTTCCCGGGAATATAATCATAAATTCACAGAACCATCTGATGATGCCGGGCACTCTTATTTCCGAGGATTTTACAACGCTTCATTCATTTTGTGAAGAGCTGACAATTGATGGAACTTTACTAAGGCTAAAACAGTATGATGAACCTCAGCCATGTTAAGGAATTATTGAAATACCACTAAACAATTGTTACGATCTTATTGATGTTAACCATATTGTCAGGATTGACAGCAGCCTCAATTATATCAAGGCTTTGTATTCTGTACCAACCATGTTTAATGAAAACACATTATTTAACATGTTCACTACAAAACAGGTTGATAGTTCCAGTTACCTTGTAGAGGGAAGCGTTATGGAATTTGGTGTTCCACCGATTGGGACAGGAGTTCCAAGGAATGGGGCATGGGGGTTATTTAACAACGGAATATGGGATACTTTGGTAAACTTTGGAAGTGTCGACACCAGTGACTATTCTGCTGGTTTGGATTTTATATCACTACAACATATTTATTCTGCGTTATCACATCCATCCCGGCCTCCCGCGGATCCTAATTTTGATATGACTGATACCCAGATGCTTTTATACAGCACACAGGTTAATGCTACTGTTAACTGGAATTTAAGATATGGGGGATTAGGATATCTTCGATCAGGTAAACCCCTGGCAACCAGCGATGGGGGATGCCTTTGGATAAGAAATTACTGGGACTGGCACCATAAAACCAATCTTGACTATGATGTTATAATTCTAAAAATCAATGCCGACGGTACGTTGATTACCGGAGAGAACGAACCTGAACAATTTCAAAGAAATATATCAGTATTTCCGAATCCGGGAAAGGAATTTCATATAAACACAAACCTAACTGATTATGCTGTTTGCTTCGTCAATACTGTTGGTCAGAATGTTTTGCTAGTAGATCATTTATTTGGTGACCGCGAATTGCCGGCTGATAAACTTCCACCCGGAACCTATTTTTATAAAGTTCTGCAAAAAGGAAAGACAGTTGAAAAAGGTAAATGGATTAAACGTTGAGCCTGCTCTTAAAAAATTTGATGTCACGCCAGGACGCGAAGCAATCAGGTTTGTAAAGTATTGGATTTGTTATCTTTGCGACCTTTGCGACTTTGCGTGAAAGTTCTGATTCAACATTTCGGAGAGGATTCAACTTTTATTTCATAAAAAATCAGGATCAGCGTATAGAATTATTCTGACCTAGCAGGGTCAGGATTTCATCTCCTTGAAAATATCAACAAAACACAATCTGAAATTCAAGTGTCATGTAGGAATATTTTGTTCCCCAACATTTTGGATAACTGCTTGAATTGCAGATATTTTGACATTTGCATTTTTACTTTTGACTTAATACTAGAATGTTGATCGCATAGCCTCCACCGGGTCGAGCCTCGATGCCGCCCATGCCGGGAAAAGCCCTGATACCAGTCCTATAACCCCGGATACTGAGAGCCCGATAATAATATTTTTGGCAGAGAGTACCAGGTCCATATCCGCAAGTTTTGAAACGAGGACTGTCCCACCGTAAATGATCAATAGCCCGAGGATCCCACCGAGTAATGATAGGAAAATAGCTTCAAAAAGGAATTGCTGAAGGATGAATGAATTACGTGCTCCCAGCGACTTTTGAATGCCGATCTGCACAGTCCTTTCTTTCACCGAAACGAACATGATATTGGCAATTCCAAAACCACCCACAAGCAGGGAGAAACCACCTACAATCCAGCCCACAATGGCAATAACCCCGAAAACCTGGTCAAAACCCTTGGAAATAATACTGGTCTCATTGATAGCAAAATTATCTTCGGTCATAGGCTTTAGTTTACGAACCGAACGCATGATCCCGGTAAGTTCGTCACGAAGTTCGTCGTTGGTAACATTTCTCTTGCCCCGCACCATAATGGACGAACCTATATTATCAGAGTTCAGGTCCAGGAAATTGCGGCCGAAATTTACCGGCACCATCAACCAGGAATCGTTAGACTGGCCAAAGGTATTATTCCCTACTTTCTTGAATTTCCCGATAATTTCAACCTTACGTCCAAAAACAACTACCTGCTGACCGATGGGATCTTTATTCTCAAGGAGTTTCTGCGCTACTTCATCCCCTATGACGCCTACAGGCCGGCCTCCCTGTGATTCGGACTCGGTAAAATAGCGTCCTTCGTCAATATCTACAGCATCTACTTTGTTATAATCATGCGAAACGGCAACAATAGCAGCATTTTCATAGGTAAGACCCTTGTATTTGATATTCTTGTTGGTTGCCACATAGTACCCGACGGCATCAGACAAATTGCTTCTCTTCTGGATTTCTTCCATTTCCTGTACGCGCGTTTCGGGGCGCTTCATATATTTCCACCAGGGATAGTCGGTATCACCCATTGCCCAGGGCCATTTCTGAACAAACAACACGTTGCTGCCAAGTGATTCAATACTCTTGCGTAAGTTGCTTTCGATACTGTCGAATACCGTGAGTACCGATATTACTGAAAATATGCCGATCGTAATGCCTAAAAGTGACAATAAAGTACGCACCTTATTCACAGCAATAGCCCTGACAGCAAACAGGTAACTTTCGCGAAAAAGCCTGAGAAACAACATATTTAATGAGTTTTAAAACGTGATTACTTTTGAAAAAAGAAATGACCCCTCGGGAGCCTGCTGATGTAAAATTACATAGTTTTTCGTGGCTATATAAGATTTTAACAATAAGTAACGATAACTTTTGCCTTGTGACGAGAATTTTTTCAACTGGTTACAAAACATACATTTCAAATTCCTGTTGTTAAATGAACTGTATACTTTAATTAATGATCTGCGTTATTAAATGACTGATGCCGGTGTATCAATATAAAATTTCCTGTTGACCTGGTTCCTGGTAAAATGGAAACATCTGTGCTTTATACTTAAAATCAGCTTTCTCAATGATCCTGATTCGCCATTTTTTAATAAACTTGCATTTTTATCCGGTGCATCATGGAAGAACTAAAACCTATACGATCCGCTTTAATTTCGGTATTTCACAAGGACCGGTTGGATGTTATTGCCCACAAGCTGAA
>JANXXZ010000253.1 GCA_025350385.1 Bacteroidales bacterium | reverse complement strand
CTGGATGCAAGCCTAACTGAAGTATTTACAAAAGGCATAAAACTGCCCGATTTAACCGAAGAAAGGTATTCAGTCCCGGCTCCCACAGTCACCCTGCCGGCAAGCCCATAATTGACATTTGCCCTCGAAAACCGGCTGCTCATGCTGTCTTCCACAATTCCTGCGCTCGCGGTATATTGCAATTCTCCTACAGGAAGAAAATTAAAAGGAATACTTATATTTTGCTCCTTTGAGCGTTCTTCACCCCAGGGTCCGTAAAATTTCAGCATAACTGCTGAATTCCCATAGACAAGGGGTACCTGGAATGTGAAAAATCCGGATGCATCTGCCTTTGTATAATCTACTATCACATTATTCACGTATAATTCCACGGTCCAGCCCGGTTCAGTCCTGTCGCTGAGGGTATACGAGCCGAATGAACGCCTGAAAGTGGTCGGATTATTTGTGACCTGCACTCCTACTACGGGAGCATATAGGGAAGAGGTTGCCTGTGCGGCTATTTTGCCGGCCATTAGCTGGCGCATATAACTGAAATCATTATTGACAAACCTCCAGAGGTATTGTTGTTGTTTCTCCCTGAAAGGCTGATTATTATTGAATATCAGGTTTGCATTTGCTTCTCCTCCCGCAATTACAGTGCCCAGAGCAAGGTTGAACCGGGTATCCTTGTGCCCGTTCACCTGCTGCGATGATATTACTGACCAGTCGGCCATTCCGAAGTGAAATGCCGGATATTTCCGTCCGATAGTTGTGTCGGTTTTTATTTCGCCCTTTAACCTGCTGATATTTGCCCTCATCTGCACCTGGCGCATTTCCCTGATTACCGGTAGCTCCAGTTTTGAAGTCAGCATAACCGATAAACTCCTGAAATTGAAGTTGCAGTCCAGGCCAAACACCTGTCCGAAAAAATCGGAGCGGAGGTATAGATTATCCTCCGTTTTTATCATATTCTCACTCTTAAGTTGATGTACCTTGCCCTGGAATATGATCTGGTTGTTCTGTTTATCAATGAGATAGGCAGCCTGTTGATTGAGAAAAAAGCCTGTTACCGAGTCGAATTGAGCTGATGGCACGTTTTTGATTTTCAGTATGGAAAAGATTTCTGTAATCGGAAGATAAACGGTTTCATCATGAATAATAGCCGGAATATCAAATCCCCCGACCCGCTGCACATTGAAGAACACTGAAATTTCATCATAATCTGATACTTCCTGGGCTTCACCAATGATTGGCAAAGCATAAATAAGCACAAACAGGCACAGTATCTTAATCAAAAAACCAGGTACAGGACGGGTTTTTTGAAGTCTAAGATATTGTGGCTTAACTGGTTGCGGCATATTTTATACTATTGTTGAATAAAAGTTACCTCAAAAGTTCCGCCGTAGTCTCCGGCCGGGTTGGCTGCCATTGGTCCAACGGTAAGGGTTCCGCCGATGAATACATCCGTATGATCGTTATTGACGATAAACGGGGAGCCGGTACTTGCTTCACCTACTTTCAGTATCAGTATTCCTCCTTCACTTGAAGTCAAGGTCACATCGGGGCCGTTATTTATGGTTATAAGTGTTCCGGGCAACGCTTCCACTTCAAAAAGCGCAGGTGAAATAACCGAAAACATGGTTGGCAGAATTACACTCCCGCTTGCCATACGTCCTCCCTGTGGAGTCACCGTTACGGTACCGTTAGTTCCGGTCTGAATGAATTTTCCAAAACTAAGATGCTGTAAAGTGCTGACAGTAACCACAATAGGTTTAGGAGGTTTTTCCTGGGCAAGAGTTGGGATAGAGATCAAAAAAGTGCAAATACAGAAACAAAAAGGCATTAACAGCCTGATTATCCAATGAAATGTTATATGGCTATTCATAATCTTTTCGTATTAGTATTTTCTCCGAATCTGTTTTCCCCCCTGCAATCACGGCAATTATGTATATACCGCTACTTTGATCAGGTTTGATTTGTACAGTTTCTTTTTCGAATACCTCTTTTTTATAGATTACCTGCCCAAGCATATTCGACATCAGCAAATTACCCCCCATGTTCTTCGGAAGGTTCACTTTTATAAGTAACTGATCCGCTGTACTGGAGATGGTAAACATTTTCTCGTGGAAATAACTGGGTATTATCAGGTCAGAAAGAGAGAATATCAGGGTAAAACGCTCATTGTTTTCACCTGCTTTCTGGAAGAATCGATAATCGGGATGTTGTTTCAAATCCTGGGTAATCCCGGTTTCGGCATCAATAAGGTATAAATGCAATGATGCCGGTAATTGGCTGATATCTTTTGCCTTGATAAACAGGTTGCCGTCCTTGAATGTGGTTATACCTATCGGGAGTTTTGTAATGCTGTCAGTGGGTACCTGCATTCCCTTGATTGAAAGTTGCCTGGTATCAGGTGAAATGGAATACAGGTTGGGAACAAGGAAATCAGTGTTTTTGAGTTTCAGTGCATCAGCATCCTTATCAAAACGATCACCGGCAATATTGTCAAAGTATATGACGGCTGCATCTTCTATAGCATTGTCAGTTTCGAAAATTGCTGAAAAACGGAGAACCGTCCGGGGATCAAAAGTTGCTTTCTTAAATAAAGGATTAAGATCGGTTATCCTGATGGCATTGGATACACCCATTGTTGCGCTTACCGGGTATGAACCGTCGGTAACATGCACAAAAAATCCCTGCATGGAGGCAATGATATTATCGGCATTTCCGGTGGAAACTCCGTTTACATAACTGCTGTATACTCCTGAATACGGGTCGGTATTACCGGCATTGAAGAAATAGATAGCGTTATCAACATACGACTTGGTCCAACCCGGTAAATTCCAGTCAATGGGCGACGGATAAGGGTTTCCGACCAGGTTGAATCCTTTGGTGTATGTCCTGTTCCTGTTATAGAGCGTCATCTGGAGATTTCCGTTATTCACTGTCCCGTTTAGCTCAGCCGTTTTCGGATCCAGCACCGGCCCGAAGTTGGCCGCGTACCCGGCCATTGGGAATAGTGGGTTAGCAGGGTTCACCCAGTTAACCCAGCCGGAAGGATAGATGGTATAACCCGATGAATCGATACTGTTATTTTCATCGTATTTGTAAAAATTCGGGAACGTAGATGTAAGGTCAACGACCGGAGCAAATTGATTCACTGTTGCCGATTGGAAGGGAGAACTGAAATATTTATACCCGAATCCTGATGGCAGGTATCGCTGCATAGTCACGTTACCGGTCACCTGGCCGGTTCCGGAACCATCAATCAGTGCGGTTTGGGTTGCCGATGAGATCAGTTTCAGGTTCCCATTGGAAATAAGATTTCCAAGGGTGGCTTTAACTATCCCGGTAATGTTCAGTGCGCCGCCTAACGTAACTCCTGCGGCATTGTTAATGATAAGGTTTTTAAGAGTGTTACCTGTAAAAGTACCTGCAGGGATAGTCTGGCCGGAACTCCCTGTCATTTCAATGGTACCGTCGCTTGCTGTAAAAGCACCGCTGTTTGCGATTATACCCGAAATCCGGAGTGTATTCCCCGTAACAGAAACTGAAGAAGTATTTTGGATGATGAGGTTTTTTGCTATACCGGGTGCGCCGGCCGAAAGCGTTGGATAATTGGGCTTTCCGTTTGAAATGATGACGTTCGTGGTAATGGTCGGAACCAGGCTGCAGGCCCAGTTTCCGGCATTGTTCCAGTCACCGTTTACAGCACCTGTCCAGTATCCGTCCTGATTGATTGTTATAGTGGCCGTTGCGGTAACAGGGCCGCATCCGCCTGCCGCTGCAATAGTATTGGTTACCGTATAAGTACCAATTGTGCTTCCGGCCAGATCAACCTGTCCTGTGGCAGAGCTCACGAAAACGAGCCCGGCGGTTGAGGAGAACGTTCCGGCAATTCCACCCCCACTAAATGCAGGAGAAGGATTTACCCCTGTCTGGCAGTATGGAGTGCCTGTATAGATAAAGGTCCCAACAGGTAATGCAGTGATTGTTACCATGGTAGTTGCTGTTTGAGGCGGACATCCGCCTGAAGCCGTCATGGTATAGGTTACTGTATAGGTTCCTGCAGTACTCGAGCCGGGAGTAACAGACCCGGTTGAAGCATCAATAAATAAACCGGCAGGTAAAGCTGAATAGCTACCACCTGCAGTTCCTGTTCTTGTGACTGGTTGCGCTGTGAGGATACTTTTGCAAAATGGTGTACCGGAATAGGATATAGTAGCAGAGGGTAAATTGGAAACCGTAATTACAGCGATGTTTCCTGATGATGGGGTTGAAGAACAACCACCGCTCGACAAGCTGTTGATGGTAATCGTTGTTGATCCTGCGGATGCTAATGCCGGGGTAACAAACGTCCCCGAATTTCCAGCTGAAACAACCATGGAGGCATTCGTTGCTGCCTGTGCATTGGCCCCTGTTAGAGTGTAAATCACGGAATAGGTCCCGTTGGGAAGACTGGCAGCTGTGAGTGTTACTGTGGATGCATTTCCTGCACAGACATTGGATACTACCGTGCTGAATCCCGTAAGGTTGGCAAAGGAAGATACGGTTATTGATATAGGGTAAGCTACACTTGAACAAGCAGGGGAGGTGGTGGTTACTGTTAAGGATCCGTAATAGGTAGCAAGACTGATGCTCGAAGGTATCGTGATTGATATCGGGCTGGCTGGTAATCCTGATCCGGTAATATCCCCGATTCCGGCACTGTTCGCTGCTGCATCGAAATCAATATTCAGGGTTGTGGGGTTGCCGGTTATGGCAGAATAGGGAAGCAATGCAGTAGTAGTACCCTGGCATATGGATGGATTCGCCCCCAGGGTGATGGTTAAGGTGGGATTGACAGTTACTGAAAAACTGCCTGAGTACACAGCCGAACAACTTCCGCTCTGCACCAGTGCGCGGTATTCCCAAACGCCTCCCGAAGAAGGTATCTCCGAATAGGTAGTCAATGTATTTGCGATAGTTGACCATGCACCTGCGCCAAGTCTTTTCTCCCACCTAATGATACTGCCTGTATAACCCGAAAGGGTCATAACCGGTGTGGAAGCGCCTTCACAGATAGGTGCTGAACTTCCGCTGATTGAGCCGCCAACACTAACAGCATCAACAGCTATGGATCTTACAGTTGAATATGAAACCGGACAACTACCTGATTGAACCACCGCGCGATAATCCCAGGTTCCGGCAGCAGATGGAACTTCCGAATAAGTGGAATTCCCATTATTTCCAATACTGCTCCATCCTCCTGCATTTAGCTGGCGTTCCCAGTTCAGGATTGATCCTGAATACCCGCTTAAGGTCATGGTTCCCGTGGATGCTCCAAGGCAAAGAGGTGAAGTGCCCCCGCTTATGGAACCACCTACTGTAACATTTACAGTCATGGTAATTGAATTCGAAGTGGCAGGGTTGCCGGTGACGCAGGGAGCATTTGAAGTGAGAATGCAGCTCACATTATCCCCGTTTGCTGGAGTATATGCATAAGTACTGCTATTGGTACCTGCATTGATTCCGTTCACTTTCCACTGGTAAGAAGGAGCAGAACCTCCATTAACAGGTGTGGCAGAGTAAGTTACAGATGTTCCTGTACAAACCGGGTTTGCCGAAGCTGCTATTGATAAACTTACAGGCAAAATTGGATTCACTGTCATTGTCACCGGTGCCGATGTAGCCGGGTTACCTGTCGTACAGGATGCATTGGACGTAAGCACGCAGGTTATTACATCTCCATTTACAGGAGAAAAGGCGTAAGAATTACTGTTTATTCCCGCGTTTACCCCATTCACTTTCCATTGATAGGCAGGAGTTGGTCCTCCGTTTGTTGGTGTAGCGGTGAAGGTGACTGATGTTCCCGCACATACGGGGTTTGCCGATGCGGCTATGCCCACACTCACAGGCAAAATTGGATTCACTGTCATCGTTATAGGTGCCGATGTAGCCGGGTTCCCGGTTGCACAAGTGGCATTCGATGTTAACACACAGGTTATGACATTTCCGTTTGTCGGGGTGTAAGTGTAAGTGGTACTGTTGGCTCCGGCATTTATTCCGTTTACTTTCCATTGGTAGGAGGGAATGCTGCCACCGTTAGTCGGGGTTGCGGTAAAGGTTACTGAGGTTCCTGCACATACCGGGTTTGCCGAGGCAGCAATACCGACACTTACAGGTAAACTTGGATTTACAGTTATAGTAAGATTGTAAATTGAGCCGCTACAGGAACTAGCCGTAGGCGTGATAATGTAGATTACGGTTCCTGCCGAAGCACCAGGATTAGTAAGTGTCTGAGCAATAGTTGATCCTGAAGCTGCAGATGCTCCGGTAATTCCTCCTGTTATGGTTCCTATAGTCCAGCTGAACGTAGTTCCGGGTATAGAACCCGAAAGGCTTATGTTGGTGGTTGCCCCGCTGCATATAGTAGTTGTTCCCGAAGGCACTGTGTTCGGAATTGGATTCACTGTAACAGTTACAGGTTTAATATTCGAACAACCTGCAGCAGTCGTTCCTTTGATATAGTAGGTGCCAGCTCCTGCAGTTGTGGGTGTGGGATAGGTAATGGTAGCGGCCGCATTCGTCCAGTAAGTAAGGGTCAGACCCGGGGTTGAACCCGCAGTGACGGCAGGTAAAGTAAGATCTACTGTAGCGGGTGAACAAACAGCTGCGGGGTCATTAATAACTAAAGTGGGTATAGGATTAATAGTAACAGTCACTAATGTCCTGGTCAGGCTGATACATCCGCTTCCGCCATTTGACTCCGCATAATAGTCACCTGAAACGAGTAATTGGTTATTCGGAATTTGTGTACCTCCGGATGGAGCGCTGTACCAGTCGGCAGTTGCTCCTAAGGGAGGAGTAACCTGTATGGCCGATACCAGGGCTCCGTCGCAGAAGCTCTGAGCCGGCGGTGCAGTGGGTGCAAAGGGTAATAATGTGAAATTGATAAACACCTCGTCAAACGATGTACATGTACCGCTGCTTATGGTCCATCGCAATTTGTAAGATGTTCCGTTCAAACCGATAAACTGGCTGGTACGGCTGGTCGGAGTAATTAAAGTGCCGCCATTCCCGCTTATAATGCTCCATTCACCTGTTCCAACAGTAATGCCCAGCGGGTTCGCATTCAGATTGGTAGAGGTAATTCCGCAGAGGGACTGATCAGGACCGGCTTCGGCAGTAGTTGGTAAAGCATTGGCTATAACCGGACTCCCGTCTACTACTCCGGTCCCAGCCCCGTTATTGTAGGTAAATCCAGTAAGAATATATATGCCTGGTACCGGAGTCGGAAGTGAATAGGGAAGTGAACTTACTGTGACCGGTGGTTGAGCCGCACCGTTAACTGTATAACTTAATGTGTAATTTAATGGAATACTTCCTTGATATACAAAGGTGACAGGGATTCCTGAATTACCGCAAACAGGACCCGTAGGATCCAGCTTAGCTTTTGGCCGGAGCGTGGTCAGCGAGCCCAATGTATAGTCAACAAAGCCTGTAGATGTGGTGGATAAAGTTGTTGATGCTGTTCCATTATAGTTATTACCGGTTGCATTTGATATTATTCGGTTCCATGAGCTTGCAATGTAATTCGCAACCGTCATATCACTTAGCCCGTTAACAGTTACAAGGGGTGTAATATCACTGCCTGGATCCCAGTTAATATTTACGATGGCTTTGCTTCCTGCAACAGCCTGTACTCTCCAGAATTCTTTAGCACTTACAGCTTGCAGGGGTGCTGTATAACTGCCAGCAGTAGAGTTCGGATTTCTGTATTCCACCGTCCAGAGAATTGTTCCGGTTTTTGATGAGGAGAGCCGGAACTTGTTCCCGTTGATATTCCCGGTTCCTGCCTGATAGATTCCAACGGGGAAAAGAAAATCATCGCCCTGGTTGACCTTCTTTGTCAAAGGACCGTTAACGAAGGATTGTAAACTGCCACCGGCAGGAACCACGCAATTGATTGAAGTGTTGGTGATTGATAAATCTCCGAAATTAAAGGGTGCTGCGGGATTTGTATTGATTAAGCCATTAGTCAGCAGTAAATTGCCTTTCACTTCAATAGCTCCTGCATTATTTACCGAGAGTCCGTTGGAATTATTGATCTCAAAATTATTGAAAGAATTTGTCCCTGTAAAGTTTCCAAGGGAACCTCCGA
>JANXXZ010000250.1 GCA_025350385.1 Bacteroidales bacterium | reverse complement strand
CAGCTGGTATTCCTGATTGATAATTTCGTAATCGTCGGAGTTGATTTATCCGCAACGCATCGGTTGTCTGGTATTTGTTATTAGCATTCCCGAATCACGTCAACGCTCACTCTCCTTGTCACTCCCTCTCCTTGTCCCCTCTTCCCCATGTCTCTTTGTCTCCTCATCATCTCATGCCTCTCACTTCTTCTCCCGCCCCTCTTTCCTCCATTCATCCTGTTCCTTGCTTTCGCGGATCATATCCTCCGGATTGTCAATTTCAGGACCTTGTTTCAGTTGCTTCCAGTTAAACTTTTCATCGAAAGGATCCAGCGCTTTTTGCGGATCGAAAACCCGGGAATCTACAGGCAGCGCAATGTAAGGAGTAAAATCAGGTTTATCGGTGAAAAGGTCAGCCAGGTCAGTGGCAGCGGCATCATATTGATTCAGATAAGGCAAGTCGAGAATATTCCAGAAAGTCTTGAAAATACTCCCGAAACTGTAATGAACATGACTCACGAAATTCCGTTTGGCATAGGGCGAAATTACCATCAGCACGCTGCGATGGGCATCCACATGATCCACCCCGTTCTGGGCATCGTCTTCGGTAATCACGATAGCCATATTTTTCCAGTAGGGAGTGTGTGAAAGGAATTCAATAATCCGCCCGACAGCCAGGTCGTTATCAGCCATGTAGCTTTCGCGGAAAGGATATCCGGCTTCAGGGCGTTCACCGGCACCATGATCATTAGGAAGAATCACCGTAAGCAACTGAGGCAGGCTGTCTTTCCCTTGGCCCCATTTTTCAGTAAACTCTTTTTTGAATACATCAATCCTGAACTGGTCGGGGATTGCGGTATTATATGTCGGGTAGAGGTGAGAAGTATGAGTGAACAAATTTGCCGGCAGGGGAAAAGTAGCAACCTGCTTGATTCCCCCGTATTTATATTTATCACTGTAATCGGCAGGTTCAAACATCACGCTGAACCCAAAATTGTAATACTCAACCTGGTGCCTTGCCAGGTGGTCCCACATGGAACCGGCTTCATTGTAATCCTCAGGATAAATGGCTCCCGATGCTCCGTTCATGCCAAGGTTTCCGGGGGCATTTGAATTTTCGCGGTAGTTACGGTTACCCCCGTAATTGGCGGGAGTTGTGGATTCAACCCATTCGTTGGGATAGGTATTCACCAGCCAGCGATGGCCATCGGCCGAAACATCCGAATCCACATAAAAGTTATCACTAATGCTGAACAGGCTCGCCAGTTTTAGGTGATTCGGCGCTATGGTCGCATTTTCAACTTTCCTGGTTTTGTCGCGATTTGTAAAGGTTACATTATGCCCGTACCTGGCAAGGGTTGAATCGCCATCCGCTCCTGGCATCTGTCCAAACATCTCGTCATAGGTCCTGTTTTCCTTCGAAATAAATACAATATGCTTTATGGGTGATTTTCCCCGAAGCGGTAACAGGGGAACAGGGTTGTTTTTTCGTCCTTCAAAACGTCCTGACCCGACGGTTTCGATCTGGAAATTGTTTTCAACAACTTTTTGAGTAAGTTTTATCAAATCATTATCTGACGGAATGTCAAATACTTCCACTGTTCCTTTCATCAGGCTACCGATATAGCTGCCTTCGGGACCCACCTTAAATGTTGTGCCACCGTTCGGACCGCTGCCAAAACCTTTGGCATTGGCGACTACCAGTTTTTTACTATCCGGAGTGACCTTTAGTTTTGCCGGGAACCAACCTGTCGGGATATGACCTATGACAGTCAGCGACTCCACGTCAATTACCGCCACCGCGTTCAGACCCGATTCAGCCACATAAACCTTTTTTCCATCGGGTGATGCCGCTAACCCGAAGGGAATGATTCCCCTCAGCCCATCCAGGCGATCATCCGGTGAAAGCTTAATCTGCTTAAGAATTTTGTGTTTCTTGATGTCAAGTACTGAAATATTATCATTATTGCCATTGCTGATAAAAACATAATTGGTGGTTACCACAATCGAATTAGGGCTGGAGCCACCAACGGCAGGAATACCCTCCACCATCTGCCCGACCAGTGTTCCGGTTTTAATTCTGGCGCTTACCTTTGGATTTAAAGGGTTCCTAAGATTAACAGCCCATACCGAAAAGGATTCATCCCCGTTCATGGGTCCTAGACCCGGAATCTGCAACGAATCATTCATGATTCCTTCTTCAGCTTCTTTTGAGCCATAAGCAAATGCGGGGAAGTCAATTGTTCCTTTTTTCCATTCTCCTTTCGACTTCCGTTTTACCAGGCTGTATTTGTACATCCCCACATTAGCCACAAAAACCGTTTTTTCGTCAGGCGAAAGCGCAATTCCAAATGGATACCTGCCCACAGGGACATTTGATATAACTTTATTCTTCACAACATCAATAATGATCAACCGGAACCCGATCTGATCAACAGCGTAAATCATCTTTCCATCCCTGCTCAACACCATATCCCCGATATAACCATGTGTAAAGTCCGCCTTATCCTCTTTCGAACTGCAGTCGATCATCCCGGCTTTAGCCCCTGTGTTGATATCAAAAATAAACACCTTGTTTTCCTGCCCCCCGGCGACATATACGACCTTATTATCGGGCGAAATAGCCAGTCCCATAAACACGGATGCAAGCACACCTTTGTCAGTAGCCGGTCCGGACGGCACCTGCTGTATTTCGGGATTTCCCGATTGCAGTTTACGTAGTATTGTTATTGCCAGTGGCTGAATCCCTGAATTTGCCGTAACGGCAATGGTACCGTCGTTACTCAGGGCCAGCCCGTATGGGTGCGGTGCCACTGTATACGATTGTCCGGTTGGGGTGATCAGCCGCCCGTTGGGGATCACTGTGGTCCCTTTTCGGTCAATCCTGGTAAATGCACTGCCAGCCGGTGCTGAGAAGATATACTTCTGTGACTGAGCACTTAGTGTGAAAATGGATATGCTAGCAAAAATAAATAAACGTATGGTCTTCATGATTAACGGATATCGTTTCTGTACCTTGATCAGCGACTTTTACGCTAAATGAGTTACAAAAATAGTTTTAATGTTACATTAACGCTTCGCCCGGAACAATTATAAAATGGCTCGTCTGCATTTTTGCGATTATCTGATCAAATGAACTAAATTTGCAGGAAACAGCACAACAAGTCTGATGTTTTTTCTGTTTTAAAGAGAGAATCTTGCAGAAATTAGAACCGCTGATTTAGCCTGGGAATACAGGACCAACTGATTTAAGACTTCGGGACTTGCTAAACGATTATAGCTAAGCAATTTTATGATAACATTTGACCGGTTTACACTTGACAACGGACTCAATGTGATTGTTCACAACGATACCTCCACACCCCTTGTAGCAGTGAATATTTTGTATGATGTAGGTTCACGTGATGAAGACCCGAACCGCACCGGTTTTGCCCACTTGTTTGAACACCTCATGTTCGGCGGATCGGCGAATATTCCAAAATACGATGAACCGCTTGAACGGGTGGGTGGTGAAAACAATGCTTTTACAAATAATGACATCACCAACTACTACCTGACAATTCCAAAGGAAAATATAGAAACCGCTTTCTGGCTAGAATCGGACCGAATGTTCGACCTGGCTTTTTCGGAAAAGAGTTTTGACGTGCAGCGTAATGTGGTTGTGGAAGAATTCAGGCAAAACTACCTCAATCAGCCTTACGGGGATGCCTGGTTGCTGTTGCGCCCCCTGGCGTATAAGGTGCATCCCTATCAATGGTCAACTATCGGCAAGGATATTTCACAGATCGAAAATGCCGAAATGGATGAAGTGAAGGCATTTTATAAAAAATACTATAATCCATGCAACGCCATCATGGTGGTAGCGGGGGATGTTACTACCGATGAAGTACGGGAACTTACGGAAAAATGGTTCGGTCCGATCCGTAAAGGGGAGCCTCTCCTGCGTTCCCTTCCTGCAGAACCAGCCCAGGAAGAAGCCCGTTCGATCACGGCTGAACGCAATGTCCCGTTCGATTCACTTTATAAGGCATGGCATATGTGTGGACGCCTGGATCCGGAGTTTTATGCAACCGATCTCATTTCTGATCTGCTTTCGGCTGGACAATCGGGCAGGTTATATCAGGAACTGGTCAAGAAGCAGCAATTGTTCAGCGATCTGAATGCCTTTATTTCGGGTGACGTTGATGCAGGTTTGTTTGTAATTACAGGCAAACTCATGAAAGGAGTAAATTTTAAGGATGTTGAAAAAGCAATCGCCGTCCAACTTGAGAAGATTTGTACCGAAGCCGCGAATGAAACGGAACTACGTAAGGTGAAAAACCGTATGGAATCGATGATGGCATTCAGTGAAATGCGCATCCTTGACAAAGCAATGAACCTTGCCTATTATGAATTGCTTGGCGATGCCGGTTTGATCAACCAGATTATTGAAAAATACGAGCAGGTTAAGGCTTCTGAGATTATGGAACAAGCACAGAAAATACTGAAGCCGACCAATTGTTCGACGCTTTATTATAAAGCCATATAAGAAAGTCAGGATAGATTTGAGAGAGTAGAGCGCTTATAAACGAATGATATGAGATAGCAAATGATGATAAACAGGAAGCAACAGCCCGAAGTTAACCCACTGGACAGGTACAGGCTTACTGAACCTGAGGTTTACACCCTGACTAACGGAATAAAAGTAGTCCAGTTTGACGCAGGGACGCAGGAATTGGTAAGGATAGAGTTCATTTTCCGAGCCGGGAGCTGGTTCCAGGCAAATAATTTTACATCGCTGGCAACCAACCTGATGCTTCGGGAAGGCACTAAATTCCATACATCCCAGCAACTTTCCGATTCACTCGATTTTTACGGCGCCCATCTCGAAACAACTGCCGAAAAAGATAACGCATATATTACCCTTTACACCTTAAACAAACATCTGCCGTACACCCTTCCGTTGCTTGAAGAAATCATTAAACATGCTTCATTCCCTGAAAGCGAGTTCGCCATTTTTGTGGGCAAACAAAGGCAAATGCTCCAGGTAAATATGGAGAAAGTGAATTTTGTGGCCCGAACAAAGTTTAACCCGTTGCTTTTTGGGAAGTCACATCCATACGGCAACTTTCTTACAGTAAACGACATTGATAATTTTAATTATACTGACCTTGCCGGGTTCCACAAGGCTCATTATAATGCGGCGAACTGCACCATAATGGTTGCCGGGAAAGTTGACCCGCAACTGCCATCTCTACTGTCCGATGCGTTTGGCGGAAGCGACTGGATGGATGTGAAACCATCCGTTTTAACTTTTGATGTGAAGCCTGAAACTGGGAAAACCCATTACCTTGCCAAAGACAATGCCCTGCAATCAGCCATACGGATCGGGAGGCTGTTATTCGATCGTCACCATGAGGATTACATGGGAATGAAGGTGCTTAACACTATAATCGGAGGTTATTTCGGTTCACGACTCATGTCTAACCTCCGCGAGGATAAAGGGTATACTTATGGAATCGGGTCAGCGGTAATACCTCTTCAACATTCCGGTTATTTCTTTATTTCTTGCGAAGTCGGGTCCGATACCACGGATGATGCTCTCAAACAGATTGAGATCGAAATGGCGCGGCTCTGCATTGACCTGGTACCTGAAACGGAGTTGAAATTAGTCCGGAATTACATGTTAGGATCATTCCTACGCGGGATTGATGGTCCGTTTGCGATGGCTGATAATTATCGTGATGTAATGGAGAATGGCTTTGGTAACGACTTTCATTATGCCATGCTGGAAACAATCCGCAGTATTACACCATTACAGCTGAAGCAACTGGCTATAAAATACCTTAACCCTGCTGAAATGTACCAGTTAGTGGTAGGAAAAGAAACTAAATAATACTTTATTGAACCTGTTTCCGTTTATAATTTAACGTTTTGAACACAGCAGTTCATATGATCTCCAACTGGCTAAATAATTATATCCTCCTCTTACTGCTGACATTTTCGGCGGGGAAGATTGCTGCACAGGATAGTTATTGTGCTTCAACCGATCCGGTAACCGGTGAAATCACGCTTACATGGCATTGGGATTCCTACGCCACTGTGAGCAGCTACAAGGTAAAATGGGGCATATCAGTAACAAATCCAACAGATTCAATCACACTTCCTGTATCCGGCCCTGATATTTCATATACAATTCCACTGGCAACCGGAACCAATGGTTTGGCCAATCAATACTATTTTCATTTAACCGGTTCAGGATCAATTCCTCCCCTGGATATCGTTTTCTCGAATATTCTCCTGACTGTTACCCCTTTTGCGCCAGGTATAGCCAGGCTGAGCTGGAACGAAGTATTCTATCCAAACGCAGGTACTTATCATGTTGAACGTTATGATAATACCTTTTGGAATACGCTGGCTGATGTTGTCATTCCGGGTCCGGTTTCATCCCCGTTTGTGTATAATGATACCGTCACTTTTCCTTTCTGCTCATTCTCTCTGATCAAATACCGGATAGCATTTGAGCAGACTGGAGCATCCACCTGCACAGCCGTTTCGAACACCGGGTCAGGAACCTTCAAGGACGAAACCCAACCTAAGGCTCCTTTAACTGACACCGTAAGTATATATAATGACCCCTTAGGGACAAATACAGCAGCTATTATTCTTGGATGGACCAACAGCCCTTCAGGCGATGTGATCGGGTACCAGATTTACCGCTCGGTAACTGCCACCGGATCATTTGATTCTATTGGCTATGTCAGTAGCGGGGTGAATCAATACATCGATCTCACTGCAGTTCCCTGTTTTTATAAACAGGAATATTATTATGCGATCGTATCAACGGATGGATGCAAAAATGGAACTCCGAATATTTATCATGCCATATCTCCCCATAACCTGGTGCTTGATCTCATTACTGTTGATCCCTGCGAACGTATCGCCCATCTCTCCTGGAATAACTATGACAATATGCCGGGCGGGATAGGCGGATATATCATTTACCGGCAGATAAATTTAGGAAGTATTGTTGCGATTGACACCGTCAATAATGCAACAACAAGTTATACTGATTCTACACGGTTTGTAAATGGAACCCGTTATGAGTATTATGTCAGGGCTTACAGTGCAACAGGAGCCGGTTCATCGTCATCCTGCATCAACCAGATTACTTATTCAGGGCCACTTGTGCCCGATACACTCTATATCAAGCAGGCCTCGGTTGTGAATAACTCATCTGTTGAAGTAAAATATTATTACTCTCCCCAGGACACGATCAGGCAATTGCTTCTCGAAAGAGCCGATACTCCGGCCGGTCCTTTTATACCTGTAGATTCAATCTCTGCCAGCGGTAATGATTTCCTTCCCCCAAACGGTACCATGACTGATCCGACTGCCAAGGTAAATAATCAAAGTTATGTATACCGGCTTACAGTGATGACTGTTAACTGTATTAAGCCTATTAAATACTCTGATAATACTGCCCGAACTATTTATTTAACCTGTGATAAAGCCGGCTCCAGTACTTTCCAGCTGAAATGGAATGAGTATGGCAACTGGTATATGAGTGCCGAGGGGTATGAAGTCTTCCGGTTGCTTAACGGAAGCCCGGATCCGAATTGGGTTCCGGTACCTGTAACAACCCCACCCTTTGAGTATACTGATGATCTTCAATCTGTTGAGCCGGGAGTCCAGGTTTGTTATTATATTGTATCCAGAGAGAATGCAGGGAATCCAATTGCCCCCGACGCAAGTTCAACATCAAACACAGCATGTGCCATCCAGGAACCTGTATTTGACATGCCTAATGCTTTCAGGCCGGACGGGATATATAACCGGTTCTTTAAACCGGTGACTGCATACGTTGAGACTGCAAGTTTTGAGATGCAGATCTTTAATAAATGGGGACAGATGATATTTGAAACCAATGATATATTCAACGGATGGAACGGAACTGTAAATGGAATACTGGCTCCCTGCGATGTTTATGTCTACCGGGTTGCCTATAAATCGGTGATGGGAAATTCATATGAAAAACGAGGGATGGTTACCCTGCTCAGGTAGGATTTGACATCCTTTATTGTTTTCGAAAAAAAGACAGAAACTAATTTCCTTCACTGTTTCTTACCAACTATGAAATAATAACCGGAATTCGGGCATCCTCCTTCTTCAGGAAGGCTGAGGTTCACGCCATTACGAAACCGATTCATTTTACAGATCATATATTCTCAACTCCTTGCAAGTCAAAGAATTCTTAACAATTTTTAATAAAGGCTTTCGCTTATTTTAATAAATTTGCAGATTCAAAAAAAAGCTATGTTCTCTGACGATGAAAAATTTGCTGGCGAAGGTCTGACATACGATGACGTGCTTTTAGTTCCAGCATATTCGCAGGTTCTGCCCCGGGAAGTTGATACAACTTCGCTTTTTACCCGTAACATCCGGCTCAACATTCCTATTGTTTCGGCTGCCATGGATACCGTTACAAGTTCGACCATGGCTATTGCCATGGCCCAGGAAGGCGGTATCGGGGTTATGCACAAAAGCATGAGCATTGAAGACCAGGGGAACGAAGTATACCGGGTGAAACGCGCCGAAAACGGTATGATCATCGAGCCTATTACGTTGAATGAGCATGCTTTGGTTGAAGACGCACATAAAATCATGCGGGAATACAAAATCGGTGGTATTCCAATAATAAACAGTGACGGGAAACTTGTAGGCATCATAACCAACCGCGATCTGCGCTTCGAACGCAATCCCCTTCGCCCGATTACGGAAGTTATGACCACCGAAAACCTGATCACAACTACCGAATTCACCGATTTTGAGAAAGCAGCCGATATTCTTCAGAAATATAAGATAGAGAAATTACCGGTAGTAGATAAAGATTATCGCCTGGTCGGGCTGATCACCTACAAGGATATTATCAAAATAAAAGCCCGTCCCAACGCCTGCAAGGACGAGCGCGGCCGCCTTCGGGT
>JANXXZ010000249.1 GCA_025350385.1 Bacteroidales bacterium | reverse complement strand
GGACAGCCAACCGACATTGCTTCTACCACTACTCTGCCAAAAGTCTCAAAACCGGAACACACCAAAGCGATGTCTGCCGACATAAAACAGTCAGGTACATCTTCTTTAAATCCTTCCCACTTAATTCGGTCTATGATACCTAATCGGCTAGCAAGGTTATTCAGCTCAGAAATGTAAGCTTCTTCACCGCTACCCACGATTGAAAGCTTAACGTTTTTGCCTATGTTTAGAAGTTCGTTTACTGCCCAAATAGCATCAGATTGACGCTTATTTGCAGTTATGCTACCCACAATAACAAGTGATACTATTTTATCAGCGCGCAATTTATTGCGATAAAGAATGGTCTTAATATTGGATCTATTCAACATACCATTATAGACGAGATGGATTTTATCATTGTTGATAAATTGAGCTAAATTAGTTTTTAGAGCATTTGAGTTACATACTACCAAGTTTGATACTTTATTAACTACGTTCATACTGATGTTGATCCCATAGTCAAACTTTGCTTCAAAATGCTCATTTACAAATTCATGGACATGCCAAATAAGGGGAACACGTAGGAGATATGACAGTAGCGCTCCCATTGGGGCAAACAATGTATTTGCATAAATCAGGTCTATCCGCATATTTTTAAGAGAATGCATTATTCGAATGCATGCAGCGATATTTGCAAAAAATCTATATGCAGCTTTGAATATGCGAAGTTTTCGACCGGTCCACCCCCTGAATGGTACGACTATGAAATCAATTTTATTGTCGGAAAGAACCGTCGTTAATGGCCCGAATGACGGCAGCAAAATAACGGGACGAATTCTGTCTGGCAAATTACAAACAATTTCTAATAAACATTTCTCTGCTCCGTAGAGCAAAGCAGAATGTGAGACAAATAATACTGTTTTGAACTCCATCGCATCATCTCTTTTGTTCAAAAATCTGATTGTCGTGATTTTGCGGCAATTGGTGATTTCTCCCATGTGGATGGCCTACCAATAAGACGACCAAAAATAATCGCAAGAAACCTAACAGCTTTTTCACCCATAATCCGACTTATGGCAGTACGTAAGACTGTTTTTATAATAGCTCGAATCCACTGAAGTGAAATTGAACGAATATTGTTTTTTCGTCGTGCACGTGCCTCTTCTAAAAGAATTTTTAACAAAAACCGAGAGTCACAACTAATGCCACCATATTGCATTCCTACCGTAATAATGTCTGGGATAAAGAGCGCATTAGCTGATCTTAGTTCCCTTAACAGGAATTCATAATCTCCCGCAATACGGAATGATTCGTCAAATTGTCCATGTTCATGAAAAAGACTATGCCGATGCATTAGGCCTGAGTGAGGAATTGACATGTGATCAAAAAACCTTGCTTTTGCGATTTGCCATGGATCACCAATGATTCGCAACATATCCCCACTCGAATTAACGGAAGCCAGCTGCCCATAGACCACATTTACTTTGGGGCCAACTTCGGCCAAATATAGCACCATTTGTTCCAGCACATCATCTTTCCAAAAATAATCATCAGAACCTAGAAAACAAATCCAATCGCCGGTGACATGCTCCAAAGCCTTATTCCATGCATGGTAAATCCCGCGGTCCGGCTTAGACTCCCAAAAAAAAATATCAATGACATTATTACGAATAATTTCGACCGAATTATCGGTTGAAGCACCATCGATTACAATTAACTCCTTGTTTTGGTAAGATTGAGAAATAAAACTTGAAATACAACGTTGAAGCGTTTTGCCACCGTTATAAACAGCAACTACAACCGATATTCTTCTTGAATTAAAACCTATCATATTATCAATTACTTAATGCAATAAATCTTGATGGAGTACAGATAACTGTCGGCTTTAGATGTTTTGACAACTGAATTATAAGTATTATAAATAAATACGATAATACTTCACTCACGTATGGCCTCTGAATATAATTTATTAAAAGAATGAAAGTTAATTTAGCTATATATATTTTTATACCGCGGTCTTTTTTCAATAGCATAACGATACATAAATAAAAGACAGGCATGAACACAATTATAAGACCAATAATACCCTCACTAACAAGGACGCCAAATATTGATGCAGTATTATAATCGGTAAAATTGGTGTTTACATTGTTGAAGCCATGGCCCAGTAACGGCTCGAGCTCAAAATATTTAACACCATCCCTAAATGAATCAGAGCGATTATCACCTTTTATTGTATATGTATCATCACTGGATGATTTAAATCTATCTAGTGATATTGAATACACGGTCCGAATAAGTGGATTTGCATCTTTAATATATTCTAAACCAATAATAGATGACGCGATTATGCAAACCAATAAAAATAACGACCAGACATGTTTTTTCTTAATATAGAAAAAGAAGTAGTATATTATTATCGTTAAAAAAAAGGCGAGTGAAAACGTTAAGCAGCCTGCAATTATCAATAGAATCTCAGTTCTCTTTGAATTATATAAAAGTTTATTGAGAACCAACGCATGGGTAATATAAAAGGCCAATGCACCAGGCTCTTCAAAATAGCCTGATATTCTAATTAATTGGAAACCATCAAAATCAATAAGGACTGCATTTGTAAAGGTAAAGAAATAATTATACAGCAGATCCGCATTTGGTTTTAAAAAAACCCCAATAGGCTTTAGCAATCCTGCGGCTGCACCACAAAAAGCAATTATACCAAGTACACCAATGCCAGTTATTACGTTTAGGACAGAATTTGCTGTTTTGGTAACACCAATAAAACTCACATAAAAAACAAATATAAATGCAATGACAATCGTACGAACAGACATTGCAATGTACGAAAAGTCAGCATGATATAAGGCTGCTAAAGAATAAAATGAAGCCT
>JANXXZ010000231.1 GCA_025350385.1 Bacteroidales bacterium | reverse complement strand
AATAAATATAACGGTTATATATCCAACACCGTGTTCCAGGTAACCGCCGAACCCCCTCAACTGGCTGTTAGTTGCAGCAAGAATAATCTCACTGCTGAATTTATCAACTCAAGCAGGAGATTTTCAGTTTCGGTGCTGCATCAGCATGCCGGGCCTGAACTGATTGGTCTTTTCGGGTATAAAAGCGGTCGCGAATCCAATAAATTCGAGGCAGTGAAACATGTGAGCGGCGAAACCGGAACTCCTATTGTGATTCAGGATGCGGTTGCCTGGTTCGATTGCGAGGTGGTAAGCGATACCGACCTGGGAACACATATTCTCTTTATTGGGAAAGTAGTGAACAGCGAGGTGCTGGATACATCTTCAACACCCATGACCTATGCCTATTACCGGGAAGTGAAGAAGGGATTATCGCCTAAGAATGCACCTACTTTTGTAGATCCTGCCAAATATAAAAAAGAAGAAAAGCCTGTAATAGTCTCTGTAACGCGTTATCAGTGCGTTGCCTGTAATTTCATATACGATCCTGCTGCCGGAGATCCGGAGGGAGGAATAGCTCCCGGAACTGCCTTTGAGGATATCCCCGATGATTGGGTTTGCCCGGTTTGCGGGGCTTCAAAGGATATGTTTGAGGAGATAACCGGGTAAGGCTGATTTGAGTTTTCTCCGACCTCCTTTATCCGGGAAAGATATTAACCACTGAGACACGGAGTGCACTGAGAGTCACTGAGAAAGTAAACAGGAAGGCTGAGCGCCTTAATTATTGAATATTAATTAGTTGGTGTTCCAAGTGTGTTTAGTGTCCACTTGGCTTCACTGGAAATCATTTCAGGTTTTCCCAATACCAGGCAATCGCCTTTTGCAATCCTTCCTTTACAGAGTATTGAGGATTATAACCTAACTGTATACGGGCCTTAGCAACGGATGCCAAAGAATGGGGTATATCGCCCGGGCGTTCGGCTGTATATATGGGTTCAATGGCCGAAATAGCAGGATCAAAAGCTGAAAGGTTCTCGCGGAGCAAGCTATATAGCTCATTTAATGTGATGCGTTCGCCAAAGGCTATGTTGTAGGCAGTATTCAGCGCCCCACTTCCGGTTGCCAGAGCTGCCAGTTGGTTTGCCTGCAATACATTCTCAATAAAGGTAAAATCGCGCGATTGCTCCCCGTTTCCGAAAATTTCAGGACGCTCATGAAGGATCAGCGATTTTACAAAGCGGGGGATCACGGCGGCATATTCTCCGTTCGGATCCTGCCGCTTGCCGAATACATTGAAATACCTGAGTCCAACCACTTCAATTCCATACAGGTCAGCAAAAATCCCCGCATAGAGTTCATTTACTTTTTTGGTAATAGCATAGGGCGAAAGAGGGTTGCCCGTTTCCTCCTCAACTTTCGGCATGCCTTTATGGTCGCCATATATGGCAGAGCTGCTGGCATAAACAAAACGTTTCACTTTTGCGTTGCGGGCCGAAACAAGCATATTTAAAAACCCACCAACATTCACATCATTACTTGTTACAGGGTCTTTTACTGAGCGGGGAACGGAACCCAGGGCAGCCTGGTGAAGCACATAATCCGTTCCATCAGTTGCTTTTTTGCAATCTTCAGCATTCCGGATATCACCTTCGATAAATTTAAAATTCTTCTGATTCAGAAAAGGCTCTATATTCAGCCTGCTACCGGTCGCAAAATTATCAAGGCACACCACTTCGTTGTCCTGTTCAAGCAAGACCTCCACGAGATTGGATCCAATAAAACCGGCCCCACCCGTGACCAAAACTCTTGAATTCCGAAGCTGTGATTCCATAAGTAATCGATTTTATAAATCAGCAAACAGCGTCACCGGTACCATGTTTCAGAATAAACATCGATTTCGCCCTCCCTCCCTCGCCCTCCCGCCATCCCGCCCTCACTATCACTCGCTTGCTCCCCCCTGTCCCCCTTGTCCCAAAATCACCGCTCCTAATTAAGTCCTGACCTGGCTGCTGAAGCATCCGTGAACCAGGTAATCGGTGCAAGAAGCCGGTCGAAAACAAAGTACTGAATCGCAACAAAGTCGCCGGTATCCTCCACCAATGCGTACATGCGGTCTCTGTCCCATTCGGTTGGCTTGCCTTCAATGTCAAGTTCTCCTTGTAAAGCTTTACGCCTCCAGGCCTTCAGGATATGCTGCGTACCCATTTTATCGTTCAATGTGATCAGGAAGGTGGGTGGAAGCGATTTGATTGAATCCTGCTCTTTTTTAGGAATATCATTCAGAAACGACTCGAAGTTGATCCTGCGGAATGAGCCCAGGTATTCTATCACTTTCAGGGTATCAAAACGAACAAGCGGCCTGCTGTCAGTCAATGATGCCAGTGAAAAGCTACGGTTGTTATTATTGGTAATGGAAAATGAATATTCAGGCTTTTCGGAAAACTGAAGACTTACACTTTTTATATCCGGAAGTTTGCTCGAAAAAATGGTATGATCGCGCCAGTCAATTTCCATGGCCGTATACCTGGTAGCCACAAATCCCCTGAAACCGGGGATATAAACGATGTAAGGCTCTTCGCTACCTTCCATGAGCATAAATGTACCCATATTATCCATGGTAGCATCGCCTACATAATAGGTTCGTGTACATTTTTCGTGCGGGAACAGTTTAATCCTGCCGAAGAGGTTTATTCTGTACACTTCCTGGTATACCTCAATTTTTACCGATTTCACAGCCAGTGCCCTGATAATATTATTCCTGGCAGCTTTAACCACAGGGGCTTTTACATCAATCGTAAGTAATGTCTTAAGAAGGATCGGTACGAGGTCGCTGCTGGCAGCATATTTATCATTCAGTTTCCATGATCCTTCGTCCAACCGCTGCAGTTTTACGGTATGATTGTTTTTATCAGCTAGGAATATCTTTGTGATGTTGGAGGTATCATTCACGGCAAAATCGTTCTCCTGCTGCCGCATAGTACCATTCCTGCTGGTAAGTAAAAGAGCAACTGCCAGCAAAGTGAGCAGGATAGTGAAAATTATGGTTAAACGGTATTTTTTCATAGAATAAGTACTTAAAGTGCCTAAAGTTTTTCCATCATGGCAGCTATTGTGTGAACAATCTAATTTTAATTGTGTTTCCTATACTTTGATTGAGTGGGCTAACATTAAGTACTTCAGGCACTTTAGGCACTTCTGCCTACCGGGTATATTTCCGCCTGCGGTAATAATACTGCCCAAATCCGAAGAGTATTACAAGCAACACCGGAACCACGGTATTAATCAGCTGCCATTTCAATGCTTCTGCCTTTACCCGGGTTGAATCGAGCATCCGCAGTTTCAGTTCCCGGGAACGTACCGAGATAAGACCCGAGTCGTCGCAGAGATAATTCATTGCATTCATTACCAGGTCCCTGTTGCCAAACTGCTGCCCTGTAAAACGGTCGTAGCCGGCGGGGAGAGCCATGGGCCCGGTTTTACCTGGTTTTATCTGGTTCCTGATAACGTCACCATCTGCGATAACGATCATTTGTGTATGCTTACTCTTATCCAAAAAACCGATCTGAGGAGCGCCGGCAATTTCGGGCGGTACCCGGTTCAGGAACAGGGAAACAAAATTGCCTTCAAGTAAAACAGCCACTATTTGATTTGGTTGTTTAAACTGTCCCGGATCGGGGTTTTGCCGGAGCAAATCAAGGCTTATGGGTACGGGTGCTTCCAGCACCTTTGAGTAACGTGAGGTGGTCAGGAGTATGGTTTTCCTGATTGAAGGTGTGTCGAGGGTATCAAGGGTGCCGACAAACTCAAATTTGATAGAATTTAGGTTCTTCACTATCGGATTGGGAGATGTCGGAGTAATAACCGGGAAGAAATACCATGGCAGGAAATCGGTTTTCGGCTGGTTCCCTACCCGGCCTGTAACAACAGGGATAGGTAAAGAATTGATATCAAGTACCAGGTTGTTATTCATCCTGACCCCGTAATTGAAAAAGAGATCCGAAAGGTTCACCTCGTTGGTTATACCAATGGTCTGGTTCTGGCTCTGCAGGCTGTCCATTTCAGCATACACCGGGTCAACCATCCACAATACCTTGCCTCCCCGCATGATGTACTGGTCGATGATGAATTTGTCCTTTTCCGAAAATACCGAATCGGGTTTGGCAATAATAATTGCCTTGTATTTATTGTGAAATGCCATGGTTGCCGAATCCTTACCCGGGTTGCGGCCGGTGAGTGCGGACAGTTTTCCGCTAATGGTAACTTGTTCCACGGTATAGTATTCACTTAGGGCAGATTGAATGTCGGCCGAATGAATACTATCGAGTTCGCCATGCCCCCGGATAAATGCGATGCGGGGTTTCTCATCAAGGCATAATTTCCTGATCACATTGGTGAGGTTGTATTCAAGTGCCTGAACCGAATTGTTAAGTTGCTCATCGGGCGGAGTTCCAATCTGGGTGGTTAGCAGGTCAATGGGCATTTCCTTATTCAGATGCGATACAATTGCGCCCGGGAAAATAATCTGTTTTGATGATCCATCCTCCTTACGCACGCTCAGTTCGGTAGGATTCAGACCTGACTCCATGAGTTGGCGGTACAGGCTTTCACGTACTTTTTTATCGCTGCTGGCCGAAGGATTGATGAACTCATACTGAATATTATCGCTGTATGCCCGGAATTCATCCAGCATCTCCCTGGTTTCGCTACGCAACCGCTTAAACCCTGCGGGGAAATCGCCGTCGAGGTATACTTTGAAATAAACCACATCATTCAGGTTCTTCAACATCAGGCGTGTGGCTGGTGCGAGAGAATACCTTTTCTCACTGGTAAGGTCGAGGCGGTAAAACAGAAATGCCCCTATGGTATTGAGCAATGCAATGATGGCCAGTCCCAGAAAGATCTGGATAATGCTGTTACGTTTTATATTTTTCCGGTTGTCAGTCATTTCGCTGTTGTTTGCCCTGTTACCATTTTCTGCGTTCGAGCCTGAAGCGTGTGAGCATGAGGAAAAATGCAATAAGGCTTATGAAATAAAGCACATCGCGTGTGTCAATTACCCCCCTGCTGATACTTGTGTAATGTGCATTAATTCCCAGTTGTTTGATGAATAAACCAAATTGTCCGAACAAAGAGAGGTTGTAAATTAATTCAAACCCGATGTAAAAGAACCCGCAAAGAAAAACGGCTATCAGGAAAGAAACAATCTGGTTTCCTGATACTGCAGAGGCATAGATGCCAATGGACACAAACACAGCCCCGAGAAGCAGCAGCCCGATGTAGGAACCCAGTGTTGCGCCCTGGTCAATATTCCCGGGCGGCAATCCAAGCTGGTAAACAGTTATGTAATAAATAACAGTAGGAAGTAGTGAGAATATCACCAGCACCAAGCCGGCCAGGTATTTAGCAAGGATAATTTCGAGGTCGGTAAGGGGTTTGGTAAGCAGTAGTTCCATGGTGCCGCTCTTCTGTTCTTCGGCAAACGAACGCATTGTAATGGCCGGTATGAGGAACAGGAAAACCCAGGGCGACAACATGAAAAGGTTTTCGATACTCGAAAAACCATAATCCAGTATGTTGAATTCAAGCGGGAATACCCACAGGAACAATCCGTTTATTAGCAGGAATACGACAATTACAGCATATCCAATGAGGGAACTGAGAAAACTGCTGATTTCTTTTCGAAGAAGGGTGAACATGCGTAAGCGCTTTCGTTTCGGTGGGCAAAATTAGTGATTTAGGCTGAAGAAGGGAATATTAATAATTGTGAAAAATGAAGAAGTGAAAGTGACGACAAAAGACAAAAATGAAAAGATAAAAGTGAAGGTTAGCTCATGGCACGCAGTTGAGACTGATTTGATTGATTTGCGCTGAAAATAAAAAGGAAGATAAATGACCATCTTCATGATTAAACAGGAACGGTAACATTTGCAGTTGCCGCATATTTTCAACCTGCATGGCTAATTTGCACATTATTTCTACTTTTGAAGGTCACCAGCAGGGACTGTACCATTGTGCGGTGTGGTTTAAATTTGATGAACGTTAATAATTTATAACTATTGCTGTTATCATGATGAAGCAGTGAACAGGAAAAATAAGCAGTTTATCAGACCTATCTAGTTGCTATGAGCTTTGAAAACCACAGGATAATTGGAAGTGTAATTGGCCTCAAACAAGAATTTGAAGAACGGTATATCGCTCTCCATAACCACCCGTTCCCCGAAGTTTTGGATCGCATCCAACGTTCCAATATTGGCGATTATTCGATTTTTCAAATAAAGGCTTGCTTTTCAGCCATATAGTATATTCCGGTGATAACTATAATGCCGATATGGAGGACCTGGCTTTGGATAAATCAACCCGTGAATGGTGGAAGCTTACGGATCCCATGCAACAACCTCTAGATTCGAGAAAGGAAAACGAGTGGTGGGCAGTCGTTGAAAGGTGGTTCAGGATAGAATTTCCATCTCACGGTTCGGTTCAATTTACACGCAAGGCTTATGTGCTGAATGTTCCTGCATATTTTCCTGCTGAGGTTCCGGTTGATCATTTTGCGGAAGCTGCCGAATGGGGTCGGATTTATAAATTGAAAAGCTTTGAAATATTCAAGGGATATGACAATATATATATTTACCTTGAAACCAATCAACCTTCAGAACTTTCGTCGCTGCTTAAAAAAATCAGCAGTGAATTAAAAACTGATTCCCTCCCTGAACCTATGACTGAAGTTTTTCATACTGAAAATAAAAATTCTCTTATCGGAAAACAGGCTAAAAAAGTCTTTGTAACCGGGTGTTTCGATATGCTGCACAGCGGGCACATTGCATTTCTTCAGGAGGCAGCCACTTTTGGCGACCTCTATGTGAGTATCGGAACCGATGAAAATGTATATCAGCTCAAAGGTCGTTTTCCTGTGAATACGCAGGATGAACGGAAATATATGATTGATGCATTGGCTTGTGTCAAAAAATGTATCGTAAATTCAGGAAGGGGCTATATTGACTTTGAGAACGAATTACGCGATGTTTTACCCGATATATTCGTAGTAAATAGAAGATGGTCACACACCTGCCAAGCAGGCACTTTGCGCAGAAATGGGGATAGAATACCATGTTCAGAAACGGATACCGCATGCCGATTTACCTGTAAGATCAACCTCTACCCTGCGAACCGAGTGTACTATTCCCTTCCGCATCGACCTGGCCGGCGGATGGCTCGATCAGCCTTTCGTTTCGAAATACCATCCAGGGGCTGCACTGACCATCAGTATTGAACCTACCATCGAATTTAACGACCGGAGCGGTATGTCATCAAGCACCCGTCGCAAAGCCATCGAATTGTGGAGAAATGAAATTCCACACGATGATGCCGAGCACCTTGCAAAAATGCTTTTCAGTTTCGAAAATCCACCGGGTACTAATGAGATTTCCGGTTCACAGGATTCATTGGGAATTGTGCTTCCTGGTCTGAACAAACTGAATTATGCCGGGAATTACTGGCCACAAAAAATCATATCGGTAACTGACGAAGGCATTCTTTCCTGGATTGAACATAACCTCTACCTGGTTACGTTGGGACCCCGTGAAAACACCTATAGTCCGCTGTCAAACACCAATATCAGCGCTGCCGGGGCCAAAAGCCTAGCCGATGCTACGGAAGATTGCTGGAATGCCATACTTAAAAAAGATATTCAGGTGTTCGGAACTGCTTTCAGGCGTTCGTTTGAAGCACAGATTTCCATGTTTCCTGATATGGTCGACGAGGATATTCTCCTTACTATTGAACAATATAAAGATAAAGCCTGGGGGTGGAAACTCTCGGGCGCCGGAGGAGGTGGGTATATTATCCTGGTATCGGATAAAACAATTGAAGGCGCAATGCAAATTAAAATCAGGAGGAAAAATATCTTGTAATTCCACTCCCGCCCGGGTCAGTGAGTTGCTGATCTGAGTTTGTAACTGGGGACATTGATGTTTTCAACAGGCTGCTCGTGGTTGCTTTAGCTGATATCTGCAAATCAAACAATCCCTTCCCCCCCTTCTTCTTCAACAATTATGTTCACGGCCGAGTCCATAATAAGTCCGAGAAGCGATGAAGCCTTGCCACGGTTCACGGCAATCTGCAGGTATCCCGTAGAGGAGAACAGGGCACACATCTCCACTTCAGGAACATCGCCATAAGCCTGTACAATTTTGCGGATATTATAATCAGCACGCTTAAAATTGATAGTAAAGGGCTTATTTCCAACCGTTTCGTGGAACATCTGCTCGGTAATATTCACGAAAACATTTTCGTACGAATCAATGTAAATCACGCGGCCTTTGATCATGCCATTTTCGATGGCGGCATTGATATGCAGTTTCTCAAGCAGTTTTTCGGCCGGTTCACCAAGTGAATCCATGCTTTTTCCTTCGGCAAGATGGCAGGCAACTTTTACAAAGCGATCGCGGGTTGGAAAGGTAAAATAGCCCGTATCCTGCGGAACTTGCATAACGATGATCTTTTCCGGTTCTTTATCAAGAATCAGCGAAAAGAGGCCGTTATCCGCGCCAATGAAATAATGGCCTTCGGCTTTCACAATCACATGTGGATGCCGCAGCGATTCAACCGAATCAATTGCAACAATATGAATTGTGCCTTCAGGAAACTGCCTGAAGGCGTTTCGGATCACGAAAGAAGCATGCTTTATATCAAAATGCCTGATCTGGTGCGAAATATCCACAATCACAATTCCCGGTAACCTGCTCAGGATAGCGCCCTTAACTGCAGCCACATAATGGTCAGTAAGTCCCCAGTCGCTTGTAAGAGTGATAACAGGCATAGGTTACGGATATGGGATAAAGATAAAATGAAAGATACGCTTTTGTTGACCAAAAGTAGAAATTTAACTCAAATGAGACGGGGTTTTTGTAATTTTACTTTCTGAAATCGATAACGCGGTTTCTGCTACATTGTAGCCTTGAAATGTACAGACGGATTGCTATACGTCTTTTCAAATACCTCCCACAATTGACTGAAAAAAATTTTTCCCTCGAATCCTACAGCCCGCTTGAAATATACGGCGTAAACGACCGCAATATTAACCTCCTTCGAACCCAATTCCCGAAACTTAAAATCATTGCCCGCGACGATCAGCTGAAAGTGCAGGGAGAAGACCAGGACATAGAAACCTTTGCACAGGTTTTCAGTTCATTGCTTATGTATTTCGATAATTACGGGCGTTTGAACGAGGCCGATATCTTAAAACTCAGTGGAAACGGAACAGCAATCGAAGTTGTTTCCACCTTTCGCGAAGCTAATGCCGATGTACTGGTTCATGGGCGTAATGGTATGATGATCCGTGCCCGCACTCCCAACCAGCAGCGCATGGTCGAAAGTATTGCCACTAACGACATGATCCTTGCGATCGGCCCTGCCGGAACAGGGAAAACTTATACAGCCGTAGCGCTGGCTGTCCGCGCTCTCAAAAACAAAGAGGTTCGGCGGATTATCCTCACCCGGCCTGCCGTTGAAGCCGGTGAAAACCTGGGGTTCCTTCCCGGCGACCTGAAGGACAAACTCGATCCTTACCTGCAACCCTTATACGATGCGCTTCGCGATATGATACCGACCCAGAAGTTAGTCGGTTATCTGGAAGACGGCACCATTGAAATTGCACCCCTGGCTTTCATGCGTGGTCGTACCCTCGAAGGCGCTTTCGCCATACTGGATGAAGCCCAGAATGCGACCGAAGGACAATTGAAAATGTTCCTGACCCGGATGGGGAATTCTTCCAAATTCGTGATCACCGGCGACATTACCCAGATTGACCTGCCCCGCCACCAGGCCTCGGGGCTGGTTCAGGCATCACGACTGCTTAAGGGCATTGCCGGAATTGATCTCATCATGCTCGATCATCGCGATGTAGTGCGGCATAAACTGGTAACCAGTATTATCAACGCGTACGAGAGGGAAAAGAAGTAATTGGTCTGTTTGATTACGGAGTATTTGGTAATTTTGCCCACTCTGGAGATGAATAAGAGAGGGAGTGAGGGCGATAGAGCGAGAAAGTGATTTCCGGTTTTCAAACACTGAACACAAGACAAATCAAACTCCTGAACAAACTGACAAACTGATAACAAATAACTGATAACCAATAACATACAACATGTTGAACGCCATAACCCGCACCAATTACAATTTCCCCGGACAGAATGACCTCTATATCGGCAAAGTTCGTGATGTATATACTATTAATGAAGAGTTGCTCATCATGGTTACCAGCGACCGGATTTCGGCCTTTGATGTAGTTCTGCCTCGCGCCATTCCTTACAAAGGCCAGGTTTTGAATCAGATTGCCGCAAGGTTTCTTGACAGTACCGAGGATATTGTTCCCAACTGGAAAATAGCTGTCCCAGATCCTATGGTGACTGTCGGTCGCCTTTGCGAGCCGTTTAAGGTTGAGATGGTGATCCGCGGCTACCTGAGCGGTCATGCCTGGCGCGAATACAAATCAGGTAAAAGGTCAATCTGCGGGGTACCCATGCCCGAAGGAATGAAAGAAAACGATAAATTCCCGGTTCCTATCATCACCCCTACAACAAAGGCTGCCGTGGGGCACGATGAAGATATTTCCAAAGAAGAAATCCTGAAACTAGGAATTGTAGATGCTGCGGATTACGATAAACTTGAAAAATACACCATGGCCATTTTTCAGCGTGGAACCGAAATAGCCGCCGGTATGGGCCTGATTCTCGTGGATACAAAATATGAATTCGGCAAAGCCGACGGGAATATATACCTCATTGATGAAATCCATACCCCCGATTCATCACGCTATTTTTATAATAAAGGCTATGATGAACGGCAAGCCAAAGGTGAAGCCCAGAAACAGCTTTCGAAGGAATTTGTTCGTGAATGGCTCATGGCTAATGGTTTCCAGGGTCAGGAAGGCCAGAAAGTACCTGAAATGACTGATGATTTTGTGAACCTGGTTTCCGAGAGGTACATCGAATTATATGAAAATATTACCGGCGAAAAATTCATCCGTGCTGATGTAAGTAATGTACCGGAGAGGGTTGAGAGGAATATTATTGATTTTCTTGAAGCATATTACAGGTAACGGGTGAGTTTAGTAGCAAGAGTGGACGAGGTGAGGGCGTGAAGGAGCGAGGGGGCGAGGGAGTGAAGTCAAGCCTGTGCCTTTGAAATATTGTCCCGAAACTTCAAATCCAAAATCTCAAATCCAAAATCTCAAATCTCAAATCCGAAACCCGAAACCCGAAATCTTAAATCCGAAATCCGAAACCCGAAAGCCGAAATTATTCTTCTTTTTCCAATGCTCCCCTAAGTTTCCTGAGTTCATCCACTTTATCTGTATTCCCGACTGAGTAATAGGTCGCACCCAGTTCGTCAATAAGCCGAAGCAGGATTCTCACATTGTTGCATGGAAGATAATACTTCTCTTCAGGCTCAACATCCAGTTGTTTGAGGTACAGGTTCAGTTCCTTTCGAGTAAACACAACACCTCGGGCAAAGGGATTAATATAAAATTGTATTTCGAGTGAATCCATGCCTGAAAACCGCAACTCATCAACCCGGTTAGTATAAGCGACGATGAAATGCCTTGGCAAGTCAACCCCCTGTACCGGGAGGCTTAACTTCTGGGCCAGTAACAGGTAGAGCATTCCCAGCGACAATGGTGTACCGCTGCGACTCTCAAGAAGGTTATTCAGGTAATAATTCTCGGGTGTCTGGGTTCCAAAGGTGATACCAATAAATTTATAAACAATAAAGAGGATATGGTTCACCACCTTAATCTGTTCCAGTTGGGTAAGATTATCATTCAATTCCAGCCAGATATCCCTGCGGATCTTTTCCACCTGCGCTTCCAGTTTATCCTCATCAATGTCAGGGTATTGATAGCGGGTAATCAGAAGATACCCTTTCAGCAGGTTGCCGGCCCCGGAAGATTTCCAGGAAGCCAGTTCCACATAGAGTTTCTCAAACTGAATATGGTGCACCAGGTCTTCTATACGTTGTTGCATAATTGGGTCGAACGCATGTTCCCAAGCAGCTTCGAGCGAAGGCACTGCCTGCGGGCCCAAAGCATAGATCTGCTTGCTTACATGCCTGAATGCTTCTGCATCAGGGTCATCAAGCAAACTGATGAGAGAATCCAGGTCGGGAGGTAATTTTTCGGCAGCCATATATTTATCTTCGCCATAAAATTACCACGGGGAAGAATATCTCCGACTGATAAGGATACAGGATTTATGAACAATCGTACGTGAATAGCCGGACGAGGATGTGATAATTTGAAAATGAGGCAATTCGGTAATTGGGCGATGCAATAATTCGAAAAAGAGAAAACTTGAAAACCTGAGAATCTTGAAGTTGGATATAATACCTGTCAAACAGCGAAAAAAGTAAACAGTTGCCACCCTTACATTTGAGATACATAAAACTCCTTAACTATTCAATATTCACTTTTCACTATTCACTACTCACTCAGCTTATCAGCAAATAGCATCCACTCTTTGTCCCCATGTCCCCTTGTCCCTTTGTCCCCTTATCCCCCTAAAGCTCTACAACCCTTTCCAGCACAAGCCTCACCAGTCGTTCCACATCACTGTGATAATCCGTTGCAAAGGTCCTGGCAACACGGTTGGCAACAATAGTACATATGGTTAAGGTTTGATGGCCAAGCATTGAACCTAGTCCGTATAAAGCGGAGGTTTCCATTTCGAAATTTGCGATCCGCTTCCCATCGTATTCAAATGTTTCAATGAGACTGTTCAGTTCGGGGAAAGCTAGTGGCAGCCTGAGTTCGCGTCCCTGCGGACCGTAAAAGCCCGGGGCTGTGAGTGTGATTCCTTCCGTAAGACCAGCACCAACTATTCTTTTTAGTTTTTCGGAACAATGCACTGCGTAAATTGCCGGCAGGTTTTCGTTCCAGCCTGTATGTGTTGTAAATGCTTCTGCCAAATCGGCATCCATCACGCGTTTGCCATCCTTGTAAAAGTACAGTAAGCCGTCCAACCCCATTCCATGAGTAGAAACAACGAAATCACCGGGGGCAATATTTCCCTGTAAAGCGCCGGAAGTCCCCAGCCGTATAATATTTAAAGAGGTTTGTTCCTTTTTGGATTCTCTTTTTTCAAGGTCAATATTCACGACAGCATCCAGTTCGTTGATCACAATATCCAGGTTATCCGTTCCCATACCGGTCGACAGAACAGTCAACCGTTTATTGCCGATAGATCCTGTATGGGTAAATAGTTCCCGGTTCTGGGTCATGAAATCGATATGATCAAAGTGTTTTGATATCTCTTTTACCCGTCCGGGATCGCCCACCACGATAATAGTTTGAGCAAGGTTTTCCGGTTTCAGGTGAAGATGATAAACACTTCCGTCAGGATTCAGTATAAGTTCGGATTCGGCTATTCGTGACATACTTTCGCAGGATAAGCAACGTAAAAAAGAGGTATTTTTGTGGACAAAAGTAAGCAAATCGATAATATATGAACCGAATACTTAGCCTGCTTTAGTTTGAACTGCAATTCATCCCGGCCATTGAACAATTGGGGAATAATTCATAATTTGCTTAAAAACCACTAAGTCACTAAGAACACATAGAGTCACTAAGGAAGACCGGAGAGCGGGCAGCTAACTAACATCAACTATTTCAAAATTCTTAGTGTTCCTTAGTCCCTGAGTGCCTTAGCGGTTAAAAACCGGAATTAAAAACCACCTCAATTACCAACTAAAAATGCTGGCTGAAATAATAACCATAGGCGACGAAATACTTATCGGACAGGTAATTGATACCAATTCGGCATGGATGGCCGAACAACTGAACCTTGCAGGTATACAGGTACATCAGATTACAAGCATATCCGACAACCGGGAACACATCCTCACCACCCTGGAAGAAGCATCAGAACGCGCTGATATTATATTAATCACTGGCGGTCTCGGCCCGACCAAGGACGATGTCACCAAACAAACCCTTTGTGAATACTTTGAAGCGGAGTTGGTTTTCAGCCAGGAAGCCTTCAACACTATTAACCGGATTTTTTCTTCGCGCAGGTTCCCGATGACAGAACTCAACCGCCTGCAAGCCATGGTTCCCGAAGGATGCACCGTTCTGAACAATTACAACGGGACAGCTCCCGGTATGTGGTTCGAGAAAAACGGGAAAATATTCGTCTCCATGCCCGGTGTGCCTTTTGAAATGAAAGCCATGGTTATCGACCAGGTACTTCCACGGATCACCGGGCAAAGTGGATTAGTAATTCTACACCGGACCATACTCACCGATGGTGTGGGAGAATCATTTCTGGCAGCAAAAATTGAACCCTGGGAAGACAATCTCCCTTCATTTATTAAGCTCGCGTACCTTCCCCAGCCAGGAATTGTGAGGCTCCGGCTTTCTGCGACCGGCACCGACCGTTCAGTGCTGGAAGAAGCCATCAGAAAGGCTGAAACAGAATTGATGCCCCTGGCAGGTGAGTACATCTGGGGATACGATGATGATACCTTCGAGGAAGTGATCGGGCATCTGCTCCGGGAAAATAAACATACCCTTTCAACTGCCGAGAGCTGCACAGGCGGGTTGATCGCCCATATGATCACAGGCATCGCAGGCAGCAGTGATTATTTTAAGGGTTCGGTAATTGCATATTCCAACGAAATTAAAGAAAGCATGCTTGGTGTAAGGCATGAAACCCTTTTGAATCATGGCGCTGTGAGTGAACTTACTGTGATTGAGATGGCCGAAGGTACCCGCATTCGCTTAGGTACTGATTATGCTGTTTCAGTCTCCGGGATTGCCGGTCCGGCGGGCGGAACACCGGAAAAACCTGTTGGAACCACCTGGATTGCAGTGGCATCGCCGCAAGGAACAGTGGCTAAGAAATTTTTATTTGGCGATCATCGCGGAAGGAATATTCAACGCGCTGCGATTTCGGCATTAAGCATGCTGAGGAAGGAATTGGTTTCGGAAAAAGGGTGAGGGAGCGAGAATGTGAGGGAGCGAGCGAGTGATGGTGCGAAAGAACGAATATCGATTAACGAATAATTATGTTGAAGTAATGATATCCTTTTATGGAAAAGAACTACCAGATTCATATTATTTCGGACGGTACAGGCAAAACTGCCGAACAGATCGTGAAAGCTGCCCTGGTGCAGTTCGAAGACCTGAATGAAGAAATTATCATTCACGGCGAAGTACGCAGCGAAGAACAGATTATCAGCATCTTTGAAACGCTGGTACATACCCATTGTTTCATCGTTCATACCATTGTTTCCTTCGAACTACGAAACAGGATCCTGGAATTCAGCAAGATATACCGAATCAAAGCGATTGACCTTATGGGGCCGCTGCTGTCGCAAATCTCAAGTCATTTATCCATCAATCCCATCGAACGGCCCGGCGCATTCTACGAATTGAATAAAGCCTATTTTCAGCGCATTGATGCCATTGAATTTTCCATCAAACATGACGACGGATTGAGATCGGAGGATCTGGACAAGGCTGATATTGTCCTCATAGGGGTATCGCGCACCTTCAAAACTCCCCTGAGCATCTACCTGGCCAACCTGGGATGGATGACCGGGAATATTCCCCTTGTGATGGATATGGAATTACCGGATGTGGTTTCATCCATTTCTCCCAAAAAGGTCTTTGGACTTACCACTGAACCGGAACGCCTGGCCATCTTACGAAAAACCCGCGACCTGTACCTTAAGGGTTCCACCGGGACCTATTCCAGCCTCGATCAGGTTCGCAGGGAACTGGATTTTGCTGGTTCAGTCTTTAACAAACACCGTGGATGGGAAATAATCGACGTAACCAACAAATCGCTTGAAGAAATCGCTACCGTTATACTATCTAAAATTAAGAACCAGTATGTGAGGGACTTCAATAAGCAATAATGACCGGCAGTAATCACCCTTCGGGAATACATGAGTCGCCTGAATCACTTTCAACTTTTAGCTATCTTTGTCCGGGACTATGAAGTCTGCCATTAACCGCCTTTTCATTTCCAGGGCTGATGACTTCTACCATAAGAGGTTAACTACGAATTTTTTTTATGGTACGATCATTACTTTTAGTCGGCTTCGGTGGATTTATCGGGACAGTTCTCCGCTATCTCACCTCTTTGTTTTTCCAGGTAAACACCTATAGTATATTCCCCTGGGGTACATTCAGCGTGAATATACTCGGCAGTTTGCTGATCGGTATTGTTTACGGGCTCTCGGAAAAGGTGGGTGTGTTATCTCCTGAAATGCGACTGTTTTTAACCGTGGGAATATGTGGTGGTTTCACCACTTTCTCATCCCTTACTAATGATGCTTTTATACTCATGCAGGACAAGGAATGGCTCAAACTCAGTTTGTATACCTCGCTGAGCTTTTTCCTCGGGCTGCTTGCCGTATTTATCGGACGGAACCTGATTAAACTTTTATAAAATGGAAATCAAAGGTGAAACCTCCCGTTTGCGTCTGTACATCAGTTCAACCGATAAAACAGATCACAGCCTTCTCAGTGAATTCCTGGTTCAGCATGCCCGTAAGCAGGGAATGGCTGGTGCCACCGTGCTGAGGGGAATTATTGGTTATGGAGCCAGTTCAGTGATCCATTCCTATAAATTCTGGGAAATCTCTGAAAAAGTGCCCATTGTATTTGAGCTTGTGGACAACCATAAGAAAATTATTTCTTTTTTCGAAAATATCAGGCCCCAACTGGAATCCATGCGTTATGGCTGCCTGGCCACTATTGAAAAAACTGATGTGCTGATCTATAAATCAGGAGATAAAAGATTCTCCGGTCAAGCATGAACTTCTGAATAAGGATCTTTCGTTTTCGCATTCAGGTAATTTCAATCCTGGCTTTAAAAAGCTTACATCAATTGATAAAGCTGACTTTTGACTTACTCCGGCTAAAAATATCCGCCAGCTGAGAATGTAATACCCTTTCCTTCACGTAGTAATTAAGTTGTAACAATTTCGTATCTTTGCAAACGCAAACTAATTAGAAAGTTAGTTGACTTTATGCAAACATGAAGCTAAGACAATTGTAACCTTTTCCCGGCAATGCGTGTCCGGTGAGTTGCCGATTTCAATTTCCAATCTGTTTACATTGAAGTGTTAACCCTGCAATTCAATATGTATATGCATTGAATTGTTAAAAAATTAAACCAGGTACCTAGTTATGGGAGATGCATTATTTTCAATAATTACCGGGTCGGGACGTTACATCCCTCCACGTATCATCAGGAATGTTGATTTTCTGTCAAATGAGTTCTTCGACGCAACAGGAAAACGAATAGCCAAACACAACGAGGACATCATCAGCAAGTTCCAGCAAATTACTGACATTGCCGAAAGAAGGTATGCCGACGATCAGTTCGTCTCATCTGATTTAGGCTATTTTGCAGCAAAGGATGCACTGGAATCGTCGAAAACAGATAAGGAATCATTGGATTATATCATAGTAGCACACAACTTTGGAGATGTCCTGAAAGACAATCCAAAGACGGATATGGTCCCCACCCTGGCTGCCAGAATCAAATTCAAACTGGGAATCCAGAATCCGGATACCATTGCCTATGATTTACCTTTTGGTTGCCCCGGTTGGTTACAGGCCGTAATTCAGGCCGATTATTTTATTAAATCAGGTGATGCAAGGAAAATCATGGTAATCGGAACCGAGACTTTGTCAAGGATTTCGGACCCGCACGATATCGACAGCATGCTATATTCTGACGGTGCCGGAGCCATTATTCTGGAGTCCATCAAAAGTCGTAACCCTGTTGGAATAATAGCTCATAAAACGCGTTCCGATACCTTTGAACACGCACAACTTCTCAGGATGGAGCAATCGTACAATCCCGATTTCGGAAATGATACCCTTTTCCTCAAAATGAATGGTCGCAAGCTCTATGAATACGCCCTGAACACCGTTCCCCAGGTGGTAAAGGATTGTATAGACAAAAGTGGCTTGTCAATCGCCGATATCAAACAGGTTCTGATTCACCAGGCGAATGCTAAAATGGATGATGCCATTCTGACCCGCCTTTTCAGACTTTATGGAATATATGAACTACCGGAGCATGTTATGCCGATGACCATAAAGGAATTAGGCAACAATTCGGTGGCAACCCTGCCGATCCTCTACGATATGGTTAGCAAGGGTGAGATAGAAAATCACCTTCTGAACCCAGGCGAATATTTCGTCTTTGCATCTGTAGGCGCAGGGATGAATATCAACACAGCGGTGTATAAGACACCTTAATTGTAGCTCCAGCTTCGGTTAACGACCAATAATATCCCTGTCGCTCAGGCAATTGGAAGTAATTTGATTCTTCAAACTGCTCTTTTAAAAAATAAATTGGATTGCTCTTTTGAAAATTGGATTTTTATTACGTCCTTTGCACTCCGTTTTTGAAAAACAGTATAGAATTATGGCACGAGTTTGTGAAATTACCGGCAAGAAATTGATGTGCGGAAACACAGTTTCCCATTCCAATATTAAAACCAAACGTAAGTTCTACCCGAATTTGCACACCAAACGTTTCTTTATTCCCGAAACCGAGAGCTGGATCACGCTTAAAGTTTCAACCGAAGCTATCCGTACCATCAATAAGAACGGCATTACTGCATGCCTGAAAAAAGCCCGTGAAAAAGGCTACCTGAACCGCTAAGTAATTTATTGCAAGATATATAGGAGCTGTTACCGTTGCCGGTGACAGCTTTTTTTATTTAATCCCGCTAACCGATAACAATAGGTCCCGATTAAACGTTATAGCACTGCTAATCAGTTACATTAAGTACATAATCCTGCATTTAACAAATATTCTGAAAACCAGAACTGCACAGGTTACAAGTGCTACACTAAAAAAAATAACTTTGTCATTAATGAAAGGCTCCTACCCTATTGCTATTTTGTTACTGATGCTTGGGATGGCAACAGCCTCCTATTCGCAGCGCCTCGATAATGACCTGGTGCAATTTTCGGGTGTGGTAGTAGCTGCCGACAGTCTTCGCCCGGTGCCCTATACCAATATCGGGATTCAAAAGTCCGGCCGTGGAACCACCACCGATTACTGGGGTTACTTTTCAATCGTAGTGCGGAAACATGACGTGATCACATTTACAGCCATAGGATTCAAGACAGTCACCTTTAGAATTCCCGACACGCTTGCCGAAAACCGCTATTCGCTCATTCAGGTCATGTCGTCCGACACCATTATGCTGGCCGAAACCGTGATCTATCCCTGGCCTACCCGGCAACAATTCAAGCAGGCTTTCATTAAACTTGACATACCCGACGACGATATTGAAATAGCCCGCAGAAACCTGGCATACATGGACATGCGCGACAAAGATCCCAGGAATTATGATCCGGAACGATTTGGGATGAATGGCGCCATGAATTACCATAGCTATGTGGATCGTTCCGTGGATAAGTTGTATTATGCCGGTCAAACTATGCCGAACAACCTTCTTAACCCGATTGCCTGGGCTAAATTTATCAAGGCATGGAAACGCGGTGATTTTAAGAAGAAGTATTAGGGTATCTTCATAATTGTAGCTTTTTCGATGAAAAGAGCTTTTTACTTTAAGATGAGGGGGGGACAGGGCGAGGGGAGACAAGGCGAAGATCAGGAATCGAAAATATGTCAGTCAGGAGTTGGAAGTCAGGAGTTGGAAGCCGGAGGTAGGAAGTCGGAAAAGTTGATATTATGGGAATTATATAGCAATGGATTCGAGATCCTAGTTTCTCGCCCAGTCGCCCAGTCGCTCAGTCGCTTAGTCGCTTAGTCGCCAAGTCCCCTTGTCCCCTTGTCCCCTTGTCCCCTTGTCGCCCTTCAAATCAAAACAACCTCATAATTAATTTCAGATTTGTAGCTTAAAATCCCGAACTGTCCTTATTTTAGCAAAAATTATCCGGGAATGCCCTGCCTGGCATACTAATGAATGCCGAAAGACGTTTCCTGTCAATAGAATATATTATACACAGAGTTCATGCGTTTTCGGCCGGTAAAGCATTATCATTCCCAAAAGTCCAAACCTATCAGCATACCCCGGCTTTCTTTTGCAAAGTTGATTACTACATGTATACTCCTGTTTATTTGCCAGGAATCATTTTCGCAACAGGGTATAGTTTCCGGTAGGATATCGGACGAAAAAAACAGTCCTCTTGAACTTGTAAATATTGCCCTCATGGGCCTGCCAGGTGGCACCACAACCCTTCAGGACGGTTCGTTCAGAATGCTGGTGCCGGCTTCCAGAAACCTGACCCTTGTAATTTCCTGCATCGGATATGAAACAGACACGATAAAACTTTTACTGGCCCCTGGACAGAAACTAAGAATTGATCGCAAACTAGCCGAAAAGGCCGTTCAACTGAAAAGTTTTGTGGTTGAAGACCGACAACTCCGAAACACCAACCTCACACGGATTGATCCCCGGAATGCATCGGTCATACCATCGGCTAATGGCGGCATTGAGTCATTGATCAAGACTTTTGCCGGGGAGGTTTCCAACAATGAACTTAGTTCACAATACTCGGTCCGGGGCGGCAACTACGATGAAAACCTGGTATATGTCAATGATATCGAGATTTACAGGCCGTTCCTGGTTCGATCGGGGCAGCAGGAAGGACTGAGTTTCCTGAATTCCGACCTTGTTTCTTCCGTGCTATTCTCGGCCGGGGGATTTGAGGCAAAATACGGCGACAAGTTATCGAGCGTTCTTGATATAAAGTACAAGCATCCCAAATCATTCGGGGCTTCAGCTTCGGCAAGTCTGCTCGGGGCAAACATACATGTGGAAGGCGCCTCGAAAAATCAAAAGTTTACTTATCTTGCCGGCGCCCGCTACAAAACCAATCAATACCTCCTCAACAGCCTCGAAACCAAGGGAACCTACAAACCTGTATTCCTCGATCTGCAATCCCTGCTCACCTATAGCCTGAACGATAAACTTGAATTATCAGTACTTACTTATGTCTCAAGCAATTCCTATAACCTTGTGCCCAAATCGCAGCAGACAAATTTTGGTACCCTTTTCGAACCCTTAAGACTGTATATCGCGTTCGACGGGCAGGAAGCCGACCGTTACAGCAGTAAAATGGGTGCGATAACCCTCACTCACAAGCCTGGCAAGAACTTCCAGATCAAATGGATTGCATCTGCTTACCAATCGCTTGAACTTGAATCATATGACATCCAGGCACAGTACTGGATTGCCCTGCTCGATAATCAACCTTCCCCTAATGACTCAATCGAAGTGATTGAAAAAAAAGGTGTGGGGAATTACATCGATCATGCTCGCAACAGGCTTGACATGACTGTAATGAATCTTGAGAACCGCTACAGCCTCAGCCTTGGGAAAAGCTTTGCCCAATGGGGTATAAAATACCAGCATGAAATCATCCACGACAGGCTGAATGAATGGTATATGATGGATTCAGCAGGGTTTTCGCTGCCTTACAATCCAGGCATCCCGGGTAATTCAGGCAATCTGGATTCATTGATACTTCAGCATCACATGAGATCATCCATCGACCTGCTTTCGAACAGGTACACAGCTTTTGCCCAGAATACCTGGGATCTGGACGGGGACTCTACCAGGCTAGCTTTTACGGTTGGTGTGCGAATGAATTACTGGGATTACAACAGGCAACTGCTCATCAGTCCAAGGGCTACAATATCCTATAAACCAAACTGGAATAAAGATATTTTATTCCGCTTCTCAACAGGTTTTTACTACCAGCCACCCTTTTACCGGGAATTGCGCAACCTTGACGGAGTCATAAATCCAAAACTTAAAGCTCAGCAATCCATCCATTTTGTGCTGGGCAGCGACTGGAATTTCATGGCCTGGACACGCCCTTTCAAATTTGTAACCGAGATGTATTACAAGTATATGAAGGACCTGGTGCCCTACGAAGTGGATAATGTGCGGATCCGATACCTGGGCATTAACGGATCAAAAGGTTACGCAGCCGGTATCGATATGAAAGTGAACGGTGAGTTTGTAAAGGGAGTTGAATCATGGGCAAGTCTTTCGATCATGAAAACTGCCGAAGATCTGTATAATGATCAATATTTACCTTCCGACAGCCTCACCGGCCATCCTGGCTACATTCCTCGCCCAACTGACCAGCGCATTACTTTTGGAATGTTTTTCCAGGATTTTCTGCCCCGTAATCCTTCGTTCAAAATGAATGTAGGAATGTATTTTGGTAGCGGATTACCTACCGGCGCTCCAAACACACCCATCTACAAACATACTATACGCATAGCCCCATACAGACGTGTGGATATCGGACTGGCAAAACAAATCATCGGGCCTGATGCCCTGAATCCGAAAACCGGATTCTTCAGGAATTTCAAAACGCTCTGGTTTACCCTTGAAATCCTTAACCTTTTACAGGTAAATAATACCATCTCCTTCAACTGGGTGCGCGATTATACGGGCAACCAGTATGGTGTCCCGAATTACCTGACTCCCCGCCAGGTGAACCTGAAACTTGCCGCGGACTTTTAAACCCGGCGGCATACTTAGTTTCATTCATACTTTCATATTAAATGTTAAAATCCTGAACCTTTCCGGATGGATTCTGTTATTTGTGTTGATGAATTAAACCACATAACTTAAACATTTTATTTTCATGGACTACAAATTCCCCGAATTACCATACTCTTATGATGCCCTGGAACCATACATTGACCGTATGACCATGGAAATCCATCATTCCAAACACCATAAAACATACTATGATAAATTCCTTGCAGCAGTCGGAACTACTGAGTATTCCGGAAAGTCGTTGGAAGAAATATTTGCGAACATGAGTCGATTACCGGCTGCATTAAGGAATCACGGTGGTGGGTTATACAACCACAGCCTCTTCTGGGAAATCCTTTCACCAAAGGGAGGCGGCCCAGCTATTGGAAACCTGGGCGATGCCATTACCAAAAATTTCGGCTCAATGGATGAATTTAAATCGAAGTTCAGTGATGCGGCTGCCAACCGGTTTGGAAGCGGCTGGGCTTGGCTATGCCTTAACAAGGATGGAAAACTCTGTGTTTGCTCCAGCCCTAACCAGGACAACCCGCTCATGGACATTTCCGAATGCCCCGGCACGCCTATACTTGGTCTTGATGTTTGGGAACATGCTTATTATCTCAAATACCAGAACCGCCGTCCGGAATACATCTCTGCATTCTGGAATATTGTGAACTGGGAAAAGGCAAATGAGAATTTTGAAAAAGCAATCAGGTGATAGTGGGGTGAATTGTCAATTTTGAGAGGTGATTTTAAAGAACAGGTTGCGACTAAGGTTGCAACCTATTTCCACCAAATAACAATTAAATTTTTGTATCCTATGAATTAGCCATGGTTGATAAAAAACCAACAGAAATGAGAATACTTTTAACCATGGCTTATTCCATGTGACCTTTAAAAACCAAATTCTTAACACATGAAAAAAAGTATCGCTATTTTCGGATTTGCAGCGCTGATGTTTTCGGCAGCAATCCAGGTTTCTTATGCTCAAAAGGCAGGAACAAAAACCCAGGCATTTTACACCTATGGAGCCGACGGTAAGAGAACCGGTTTCGCTTTCCCCGCTCTTCCTTACGCATACAACGCACTTCAGCCGGCTATCGACAGCCTCACGGTTTCTATTCATTACGACAAGCACCATCGTGGTTATTTCACTAAATTAGTAGTTGCGGCAAAAGAGAATAACCTCGAAGGGAAAAGTTTGGAAGAAATCTTCGCTTCGGTGAGTAAATACCCCGAAGCAGTTCGCAACAATGCCGGCGGTTTATACAATCACACCCTTTACTGGGAAAACATGGCTCCCCCCAAAGGGAGTAAACCATCTGGAAAATTGGCTGAAGCCATTAATAAACGTTTCGGTTCTTATGACAAATTCAGGGAACAATTTGGCAATGCCGCAAAAACCAAATTTGGCAGCGGCTGGGCATGGCTGATCCTGGATAAGAACAAGGAATTACAGGTTACGTCCACCAGCAACCAGGACAACCCGCTCATGGATGTGGTTGATCAGAAAGGCGCCCCGCTGCTTGCCCTGGATGTTTGGGAGCATGCCTATTACCTTAAATACCAGAACAAGCGTGCTGATTACGTTGAGGCATTCTGGACCATTGTAAACTGGGATGAGGTTGCGCGGCGCTATGCGGAGGCACTAGGAAAATAATTGAAATAATTCTGTTAATGAATCCCTGCCTGAAAAGCGGGGATTTTTTTGATATAAAATATTTTCAAAACGAAGTATACCTCTATAATGATGTTAGCAGCAGGATGAAAGCATATGAATAACAGACCCTTAAACATATACCAATCCCGGCTCCGACACCATAGTTTGTCCAGACTTTTTTTGACTTTACTTTCCTGGCCTGGGTTGAATATCCGGCATAGTATTCAGGGTTGCGGCCGAGTGAATCGTTGGGTATTCCGAGATTGATTACTGAAGGTGTGGTTGTAGAACATGCCACGGCCGGCACTAATCCGAATATGGGAAAGAACAGGCTGGCAACCAGTGTCCCCGTTCCGGCGTCCTTGTAATGTTTATAATACCGGTTTGCATCTTTTACACCCTGGAGATACAAACCGGAGGAAACGCCGGAAGTGACAGGTATTTCCACTTCGAAAACCATGTCGGTTCCGTTCGCAAAATGAATGGACCTCAGTTCTGATTTGAGTTGGGTTACTTCAACTGCCAAACTGTCGTTGGTTTTGTAAGTGATTGTCTTTTCAGAAATATTGAGTACCCTGGCATTAATAACCACGCCGCTGTTAGTTGTAATAATATCCTGGGCTGAAATGAATCCACAGGAAGCAATAAATACAAACATTAAAACAATTCTTTTCATTGTCAAATCTATATTTCAAAACTGATATAAATATGAAACTCCAAAATCACTTACAAATATAGAATAAATGAGGCAGGTTCAAAAGTCCTTTGTGCAACTTCGTGCAATCCTTTGTGTTCCTTTGTGGTTAAGTTAATTTACTGAACCACAAAGGATCACAAAG
>JANXXZ010000178.1 GCA_025350385.1 Bacteroidales bacterium | reverse complement strand
CCTTCTTTTGGATTTGGATATACACTATAGATTGGTGCAAGATCACCGGCAGCTCCATTAATAAAAAGGACGGGCGCACCAATATTTTGCTCAACATATTCCGAGACGACACCTGGTGCGTCACCGCTAATTTCCAGGTTTTCAGGTCCCATAACCGTACCATGGATCGGATAATTGACGATCAGGACTAACGGACTTCCATCTTCTTTGTCTATCCGAAGCATGCCTATCCGACGGTCAACCGCTCCGTCAGGGTTCAGACCAATGGTTGCCTTACCATCAATATTCAGGGCACGGCGATTGATGTTAGCTTGTGAAAAACCCCACCCTACACCAAGTCGTGCCGGCTCAAGCTTTTGACGGGCTTCTACAACTCCCTCAATCAGCTTCCGTTTTAAAAGAGCTGTATAATTATCATCTTTATAATTCTTATTATCGGGACTGGAAATACCAGACAAGCCAGGAGGGCCGACCTGGGGCGCTGCATGCGTGTGTGTATACGACCACCAAAAATTAATCGGATTAATCCCATATTGTTTTTGCAGTTGTTCAGCAACCTGATCATAAACAGAAGGTGAAAACTTTCCCAAATCAGATGAAACGATAATAAATTGTTCTGTGCCATTATCAAAAACAACGATTCGATGGAAGATCCGATCATGAACGCCTGTGGATTTAGTCGTTCGGGCTCCGTATCCTGCCATCAACTGTGGTTCATCAGGAGTAATATCGATCTTGACCACAGCTGCCCGAAATCCATCCGGTGCCATGCCCGAACAAACCAGGCATAACTGGAAAAATATCAGTAAAGCAACTGAATATCTGATAACTGATTTACGAAATCTTAAACACTCATAAACAAAATTTAATAGTTTACTATAATTCATAATCTTAAACGATTTAAAATGATAAGTTCATTCAATAAATAAAAAAAACAAGCAATGTTACTTTCCTCCTGAATCTTTAAAAAGAGCGGATGAGTTCCATGAATTTTTCTGTAAGTGGTTTTTCAATCCCTGGCATAAGCCATGATGCTCCTGTTTCATAACCTCCATCCGAAAATGATTTATCAGTACAGATGTAACCATTTGATCCATTGCAATGCGTTACAATGAGTGTGTTGGCGTAAGGCGATTGCTTCTTAACTTCCATACCTATTTCAGTAAATAACTCTCCGGAAATGCCACACAGTACCAGATCACCTATTTTCATTGCTGTAAGTCTAAGTTCAACCTCTGGTCCATTTGCATAAGATGTTTGTGGCAAATAGTTATTGGTTCTCATCTTACCCGGAAATTTTAGTGTAAGATTTTTTTCCTGAATGGATTTAACGGGAAATGTTGATATTTTAGCAATCGTTTTCCATGCTTCGGTTCCAACATTGAACCCAACCGCTTCAATTTCTTTGAAAGAAGTGCCCGGACCATAAATAGGATTAATATTTGCCGAAGCTCCTGCAGTAATTGCAACTACAATTTCTTTCCCGGCTTCCTTTTTTAAATACCGTGCAACCACTCCTGGCCAATCGCCGGTAATTAAGTTATTTTCAGAGCCGTTGGCAGTAGCATGACATGGCCAGTTTACCAAAAATGCTAAAGCATTGTTGTTCATGTCTTCAAATTTTACAACAGCCAGCTCATGATCAGCAGGCCCATCTGGATTTCTTCCAAGTCCGATACTTCCATCTGCAAATCTGGCTCGTCGGTTAATATTCATATCACTAAAACCTTTGCCTATTCCCATGCGAAATGGTACTACCTTTTTAGACGCCTCAATAGCGAGGAGCGTTATCCTTTCTTTAAGAAATTTAATGTATTCATTAACTACTCCGGATACTTCGCCTTCTATCAATTGTGTAGCCGGACCACCATGATTATGAAGAGCGGAAATCATAATATTTTCAGCAGGAACACCAATTTTAGATGATATCATTTTTTTGGTTTCATCAATGAATTGAGCATTTAAACCAATTACATCAACAGTAATGAGTAATGCTTTATTGACTTCACCGGAAAAAAACAAAGCT
>JANXXZ010000174.1 GCA_025350385.1 Bacteroidales bacterium | reverse complement strand
TGTTCAATCTATTGTAAAAAATTTCAATGAGGCACAATTAATGAATTTTGCCAGTATTTACCGGACCCGTCGTCGCGATCCGCAGATAATCCTGCTTACAGCCCTCATTGGATTCATAGGTATTGCCGGGGTTCATCGCTTTATGCTGAACCAGGTGGGGATGGGCATTCTTTATGTTTTTACCGGCGGACTTTGCTTTATCGGCACCATTGTTGACCTCATTAATCACCGGCAGTTAGCATTTGAATACAATATGAAGGTTGCGAACGAAGTATCCGGATGGATAGCCAGGATGCCTGCTTAATCATTTAAGAATTATTATCATTACGGAATTCATCAAAAGATTTTGATATAACCGGGGTACTTCTGTGCTCCGGTTACTTTTTTTCCTACTTTTGACTCAAACAAAATCCCTATGCGTCTGAAATTTACTTTCCTGCTGGTTCTTTTCGCATTAACCCTGAAACTTTGGGCAACCCATGTCACTATCCAGGATGCAAAAAAGGTCGCAACTGCTGTATTAGCATCAAAATCCACTTCACCTGCTTCGTTCCTTTCCGATAAGACAAACTCCTATTTAAGTGACGGGAATGCACTGATCTACATTTTTAGTATTCAGCCTTCAGGATTTATAATGATTTCGGCAGATAACGCCTCCTACCCTTTACTGGCATACTCTTTCGAAAGTAATTACGATGAAAGCATCCAGCCTGAGAACTTCTCATCCTGGATTAATGGATATGCCGATCAGATTAATTATGCCATTCTGAATAATATCCAGCCAGATGTAAAAACCAGCCTTGCATGGCAACAGTATTTATCAGGCAATGTTTCTAATACTGACAATACGGTAACAACATCTGTTTCACCACTTCTCACTTCAACCTGGGACCAGGGAGCCCCGTACAATTACCTCTGCCCGGCCGCTGCCGGTGGTTCTGGTGGTCATGTATGGGCAGGTTGTGTTGCTACAGCCATGTCGCAGGTACTAAATTACTGGCGCTACCCGCTCCAGGGAAACGGATATCATGGATATTATTCCGCCTATGGGTATTTGTCGGCCGACTTTGGAAATACCCAGTACAAATGGGAAGAAATGACCAATTCGGCTTCAGGTCAGAATTTCCAGATGGCTCAACTTCAATCGCATCTGGGAATCTCAGTCGATATGATGTATAGCCCAAGTGGATCAGGAGCATACAGCCAGGATGCTGCAAATTCGCTGATTGAATATTTCGGCATGAATCCCGGTTTACAACTGGTTGATGCTCCCGACCCTATTGATGAATCATGGAAATCACTGCTTCGTGGTCAGTTGGATCAGGGTTATCCTATGTATTATAATGGTTATGGTTCCGGAGGTCATGCATTCAATGTGGACGGATACAACGGAAACGATTATTTTCATTTTAACTGGGGCTGGAGTGGCTCATACAACGGCTATTATTACCTTGATAATCTGAATCCTGGAGGCAATAACTTTACCTACGGCCAGGGAGCTATCATTGATATTTACCCTGCAAGCAACTATCCTTATTATTGTAATTCAACTGATACGTTGACATCGATAAACGGAACGGTTGAAGACGGAAGCGGGCCAACCGGTCAGTACTTGGGAAATGCACACTGCGGCTGGCTGATTTCCCCTGACGACTCAATAACCAGTATTACACTCAGCTTTAACCGGTTCGATCTGGAAAACAATCACGATTATGTTACCGTATATGATGGTTCCGATACTACGGCTGCCATCCTGGGCTCGTTTACAGGCTCTGACCTGCCTTCAGCAGTTAGTTCTTCGGCAGGAAAGATGTTTATTAAATTTACTTCGGATAATAATGGAAATTCCGGTGGATGGCTTGCTTCCTATACCGCACACAGGGCTGTTTTCTGCAGTGGACTAACCATTTTAACCGCACCCGAAGGGTCACTGACCGACGGGAGCGGAACATATAACTACCACGAGAATGCGCTTTGCAAATTCAAAATAATGCCTGACAGTGCAAAGTCAATCGTATTAACCTTTAATGATTTCAGCACATACGACGAGAATGATTTTTTAATGATTTTCAATTCAGAAAACAATGAGTTACTTTATAAACTTTTCGGCCAGCAGAACCCTGGAACGTTAAGGTTTAACACAGGGAAACTATTACTGATGTTTCACACCAACAATTCTGATAATGCAGAGGGTTGGAGCATGGATTATTCTTCTTCATTATATACCGGCTTTGAGGATCGGACTGATGGATCAATGCTTGAAGTATTCCCCAATCCTGCCGACCATCTGTTGAGTGTAATCTTCACTAATACTTTAAGCCAGAAATACAGTATTGAACTGATGACCATGCAAGGGAAAAGCTTCTATAAATCTCAACCGGCAGCAGGACAAGGTCGTATTCACGAAAGTTTGGATCTTTCAGGTTTCGAAGAAGGTATTTATATACTCCGACTTAATACAACTAACGGATCCTCAAATCAAAAAGTAATTATCCGTCATTAGGATCGCTGACCGGAAATACTGAAAGCCGTTGCGATTAGTGGCGGCTTTCGTTATTTTTGTGCAAAACTATAACTATGAAAAAGTTCTACGTCGCTGTATTCCTGGCTTTTTTCCCTTTATTTCTCATGGCAGGCCATGTTAACTTAGGAAAGGCAGAACGGGTTGCCCTAAACTTTTACATCGAAAGAGCAGGTAATTCCAGAGTTAATAATTACAATCAGGTAGAGGCATCTTCATCAGCTGCTTTCAAGGATTCTTCGGGGCAGACTATATACTACGTAATAGGCATCAATACCGGTGGATTTGTGCTGGTTTCGGGAAGTGACAATATTATTCCTGTCCTAGGATATTCCTTTGAAGGAACCTTTAACAGGCACTTCTGTAATGTTTCTTCCTGGGTTGGTCATTATGAAAAGCAAATTCAGGAGGCATTGAATAATACCTTCGAAATTCCATCAGCAATCAAGAACGAATGGGATCGGTTAAGCGTAAACTATCCGGTTAACCTGGCCGATATGACCGATACTATTTCGGTTTCACCTCTTTTAGTCTCTAAGTGGAACCAGGATAAGTACTACAATGGACAATGTCCTCAGGATCCCGCAGGTCCCGGCGGACGCTGCTATGCAGGTTGTGTTGCCACTACAATGGGACAACTCATGTACTATTATCGTTTCCCTCAACAGGGTCAGGGAAGTTACTCTTACGTTCATCCTGATTATGGCTCCCTATCGGCCGATTTTGGATCCACAACCTACGACTGGAACGGAATGCCATCTTCCATAAGTACAATAAACAACCCGATAGCACTACTCCTTTTTCACCTTGGAGTTTCAGTTGATATGGATTATGGACCTGACGGCAGCGGTATGTGGAATCATAAGGCAGCCTATTCATTGAAAACCTATTTTAAATACGGTCCCGAAACCCAGTATTATTTCCGCGACAGTGTTTCATTGAACTGGGATAGTATTCTGGTGGTCAATCTGAACCAACGCAAACCACTCTACTACGCAGGATGGACGGGCGTTCAGTCTACAAACGGACACGCCTTTATTTGCGACGGATACCAGGGAACAAATTACTTCCATTTTAACTGGGGATGGGGAGGTCAGTCGGATGGTTATTTCTATACTAATAACCTTACTCCCGGAGGGAATAATTTTAACTATGCACAGGAAGTCATTCCTTTGTTTCCTGATACATTGCAAAATACGTATCCGGCATATTGCAGTGGCAAAACAGTGTTAAATGCGGTCAGGGGATCAATTGAAGATGGAAGCGGGTGGGCTGATTATCAGCCGAATTCACAATGTAGCTGGCTGATTGAGCCACAGAACCCGGAATTTGATTCTATATCAGGTATAATGTTAACATTCACAAAATTAAATACCGAACCGGGCAATGATCTTATCTTCATCTACGATGGCGATACTACTTCTGCTCCTTTGCTGGGTGCTTTCTCCGGGAATAGCCTGCCACTGACAATAACATCCTCTGGAAACAGGGTCCTGATAGTATTTCAAACCAACGGATCCGACAACCGTGATGGCTGGCAAATGGATTATGAACCCGTTTTCCCTGTCTATTGTACCGGAACTACTACACTAACTGAACCTTTCGGATCAATAAGTGATGGAAGTGGTCCCAAAAAATATAATAACAATACACTTTGCAAATGGAGAATACAACCACCAGATGCCGGAGCCGTTACACTCTCATTCACCTCATTTGAACTGACTGACAGTCTGGATGTACTGAGGGTATTTGATCAGACCACCTCTCAGTTACTGGGTACATTTACAGGCACGCAACTTCCACCAACAGTTACGGCCAACAGCGGGAAAATGCTTCTCATGTTTTTTACTAACAATACCATGACATCACAAGGCTGGGAAGCAGATTATACCAGTTCGTCAGTTGGTTTGAAGGAAACCGGGGAAGACATTGTGAACATCACAATCTCACCAAATCCAGCCCAACGTATAATTTATATTGATTTGCATTCAACAACTTCTAATTCAATGACAATAGAAATATTATCAACCGTTGGGAATCAGGTCTTTTCGAAGGATTTTGGTCTGAATAAAGGAAAAAACCAAGTATCAATCGATGTTTCACAATTTCCAAAGTCGCTATACTTTTTGAGAATTGCAATGGCTGATCAGCAGGTTTTAAAAAAAATAGTCATAAACTAATAAAATAGTCAAATCATATTAAACTGTTAATCAATGTATTAAAAATATTTATTAACAGGAAACAATATTTTGTTTCTTTTGGCATTGTATATTCGTATATTTAACACGAAATTTGCATTCTTGTAAAAGTGTTTTTTTTTAATAATTAGTTACTAATCACATTAATATTGATTAACAAGCAAATAACATCCAACCAGGCAATAAATAAAATTAAAAACAAAATCAGATAGTTATGAAAAAGCTTACTCTTCTTTCAATTATTGTTTTACTTATGGCAACTTTCAGTTTGTCGGCACAGAATACAGACCACAAATGGGCTGTCGGACTTAACTGGAATTGGGTAGACTTCAATACCGTCCACCGTTCGGTTCCCGATCAGTTTAAATATACAAACTGGCAGGGTTATAAGTTTCCTTCAGCTATTACTGCAGGACGTTTCATCAATCCATCATTCAGTGTACTTGGTGAATTTGGTGTAAGCAAACTTGAGCTAACTACTATGGAAAACTTAGGTCAGAAATTGTCAGATTCTAAATTCTGGACTGCTGATGTTAATCTCGCTTATAAATTTGCAAATGGCTATATTCTTAAGGAAACTTCCTGGTTTGATCCATATGTTTATTTAGGAATCGGCGCATCAAGCATCAAGGATGACGGATCATCTAAAAATACCTATTTTAAACAAGTTACCGGCATTGGATTCAATTTCTGGGTTTCTGAAAAAGTTGGGTTGAATTTTCAGGGTGCTTACGATTTCATCATGACTCCAAAATTAAACGATAATAAGCGTAATGATTATATGCATTATACTGCCGGGATAAAATTCCGCATCGGTAATATTGATACCGATAAAGATGGCGTTCCAGACAAAACTGACCTTTGCCCAACTGTACCCGGCAAAATTGAACTTGCAGGATGCCCAGATAAGGATAATGACGGTATTGCCGATAAAGATGATGCATGTCCTGATGTAGCGGGCAAGCCAGAATTTAAAGGCTGCCCCGATACTGATGGAGACGGTATTCCCGATAAGGATGACAGATGCCCGACCCAGGCTGGAAAGAAAGAACTTCAGGGATGCCCTGATAAAGACAATGACGGCATTGCCGATATTGATGATGCATGTCCAGATGTTGCCGGCAAAGCAGAATTCAAAGGATGCCCTGATACTGATGGCGATGGCATTATTGATAGTGAAGACAGATGCCCCACCCAAGCCGGCAAGAAAGAACTTAAAGGTTGCCCGGACAGGGATAACGATGGTGTAGCTGATATTGACGACAAATGCCCAGATGTCCCCGGTACAATTGCTAATTTCGGATGCCCGGAAGTTCCAAAGTTTGAACTTTTCAAAGTTGTTTATTTTGCATCCAACAAATCAGTTGCTATTACCAAGTATACAAAAGACCTGGATGAAGTTGCTGCTATCCTGAAAGATCATATGGATGTTAGTATATCCGTCGAAGGGTATGCTGACTCACAGGGACCTGATGCCTACAACATGAAACTTTCAGAAAAACGTGCCGATTATGTGATCAACTACCTGGTTAAAAAGGGAAAGATTGAAAAGACACGCCTCGTGAAAGCCTTCTTTGGTGAATCCAAACCGGCAGCCGATAACAATACTGCTGAAGGCCGTGCACAAAACCGCAGGGTTGAAATTAAGGCAATCAACAAATAAGCTTATATAGTCATTTAGAAGAGGCTGATCAATTGATCAGCCTTTTTTTTGCCGGTAACTCATCCCAGTTTCATAACAAGCTTAGATTAATCTGCTGCTAAAGAGCTGTAATACATTGTGTTCAGAAAATGTACGGCTTAGATATAATCGGATCTAGCTGCAGTTAGCTGTTCCTGTCAATCATCTCTTCATATTGCTTTGGCAAGGTTACCATGTGAGGCAACACATTCCAATATCCTTTTTTTAAAATTCAGGCAAGTCATATGCCTGGTATCGAGCATTTGTGAAAGATTTGAGGCAGCAATTCCCGGAGTACCACATACCAGGTAGGCGATTTCGAATGCCAGCGGCAAAGGAATTCGGCAATGATGAAAAATTGTATGCGCGGTAACCGATTCTTCTTTCTTACAACTAGTGCAACGCCGGGCATACTGAGTTTTCCCGTGTCCATACTTTGTACCTCCGCATTTATGACATACAAATCCATTCTGCCATTTAGCGGATGCCAGAATTTCAAGACATTTTTCTTCGCTGCTAAATGTCTCTTTAAAATGGCTGGTGTCCATCGAAATGAAGATTTTCCGCAGATCAATTACCGTATTTTCCATAAACTGAATTCTGTGGTATAAATATTGTTGACAAAGTTACTACAAATAAATGATATTTATGCGATACTTTTAAATTATTGTATATCTTTGTCGCTGAAAATAATTGAGTACCTAACTTTAATTAACTATAAAATGAAAATGACATTCATTCCGGCAGCAGCACTCTTCATATGCTTGTTAGGCAGTTGCAGCGGGGCAGTAAAACCTGACCAGGCAGCTTTAAACAATGTAGTAGCTGGCCAGGCAACATCAGCACAACCAGAGAATTCTACCGGATCAAGCGTTGGAAGTGAACCAATTCATCTTACGAAGGCTGAATTCTTATTAAAAGTATATGACTTCGAAAAAAGTCCTAACAATTGGGTATACAGTGGTGACAAACCTTGCATAATTGATTTTTATGCCGATTGGTGCAGGCCATGTAAAATGGTAGCTCCGATTATGGCTGAACTGGCTGAAAAATACAAAGGACAAATTATTGTTTATAAGATAAATACGGATAAAGAAAAGGAACTGTCGCAGTTTTTTGGAATCCGTAGCATTCCGACTGTCTTGTTCTGTCCTATGACAGGAAAACCACAAATGACCCAGGGGGCACTGCCAAAAGAAGCGTTTGAAAAAGCAGTAAATGAAGTGTTGCTGGGTAAAAAAGTGCAGCCTTAATACTTTCACAAAATCTACAATTAAAATAACTCTTTAAATGAAAAATAAAATGGAACATCTGACTAAAGAAACTTTCCTGGAAAAAGTTTTCAATTTTGAAACCAACGAAGAATGGAAATACGAAGGCAAGATTCCTTGCCTCATTGATTTTTATGCTGACTGGTGCGGACCCTGTAAAATGGTAGCACCAATACTTGAAGAGCTGTCAAAAGAGTACGACGGTAAGATCAATATATATAAAGTTGATACTGAAGCCGAGCAGGAACTTGCGGCTGCGTTCGGGATCCGAAGCATCCCTTCAATGCTTTTCTGCCCGATGGATGGAAAGCCCCAGATGGCAGCGGGGGCTTTACCTAAACAAGCGTTAAAAGATGCAATAAATGATGTTCTTCTTCTAACTAACTAGTAATCTTCTTAAACTTCCCATACAGGCAGCCCAAAGCTGCCTTTTTTTATGCTTTTAAAATTACATTTGCAGTCAGATAAAAATAAATATTTCATGACCCAGGTAATATTACCGACAGCATATTTACCGCCGGTTTCGTGGTGGGCAGTTGCCGTCAAATCCGGTGACATTTTACTGGAATATAATGAGACCTATCCGAAACAAACCTATCGTAACCGCTGCCACATCTATGGGGCGAACGGGCTGCTTTCCTTATCAATACCAGTTATTAAGGTAAACGGTAATCACACACTGACTTCTGAAATCAGGATCGATAATAGTAAAAACTGGCAGCTTGTGCATTGGAGGTCTATCGAATCGGCATATAATAATACGCCCTATTTCCTATTCTATAAAGATATCCTGGAACCAATATTTTATAAGAAATATAACTCTCTGGTTGAGTTCAACATCGACATACTCCTGATCATCGCAAGGATAATAAATAGAAAAGATATCAGGTTTAATGTTACCAGTAAGTATGAACCTCTTATCCAACCTGATTTCCGGTTCCTGATTCACCCAAAGAAACCACCGGCTTCATTCGGGTTAGTTAATTTCCCAAGGTATATACAGGCTTTTGAACCCATGTATGGGTTTCTTCCCGACCTGAGCATTATTGACCTGTTATTTAATGAAGGAGCCGGATCTGCTGAATACCTGAGAAACCTAAAATTAAACGGGACAACATCTATAGATGAGAACGTGAACTCACCGGATATTCAATCCTGATATGATAGATACTAAGCAATTTCTTCTTAATAATTCTTTTTACAGTTGAAATATCCTTCAAGGTAAGATCAGAGTTACGAAATTGATTTCCTACCATCTGATCTTCAATTACCTTTTCAACCAAATCATCAATTTGTTGTTCTGTAGGGAATTTTATCGTCCGTGAAGCAGCTTCAACGGAGTCGGCCATCATCAATAAGGATGTTTCTTTTGAAAACGGCTTAGGTCCCCTGTACCTGAATGAAGCTTCATCTGCCTGTTCACCCGGGAATTCCGCCAGAAATTTGTCATAAAAATACCGGGTATACCGCGTTCCGTGATGTGTCCGGATAAAATCAATAATCGTTTCGGGTAATTTGTAGATCCTGGCTTTTTCAACTCCCTGTAGTACATGGCTGGTGATGATCCGGGCACTTTCTTCATACGAGAGTTCATTGTGCGGATTAAAACCACCAGCCTGATTTTCAATAAAATACATTGGCATATCCATTTTCCCAATATCATGATAAAGCGCTCCAGTGCGGGCAAGTAATGTATTGGCTCCGATAGCCCGGGCAGCCTCTTCGGCAATGTTTGAAACCATAAGAGAATGCTGAAATGTACCCGGCGCTTTTATAGCCAATTCCCGCAGCAGTTTACTGTTGGTATCCGAATATTCAATAAGTGAAACATCTGTCACCAACCCGAACATTTTCTCAAATAAGAATATCAATGGATAAGCAAAGAGCGTGAGAAGTGCACTGACACCGAAAAGCAGAAAATTAAAGCGGCTTATATCTGTCAGACTTCCTTCCTGCATGAGTATCATTCCAATATATATCAATGAATATGACAGGAAAATCATTAAAGAGGCAAAAAAGAACTGCGACCGACGTGTTAACTTAACTACCGAGATGATTGCAATAATTCCTGTAATAAGCTGCATAAACAGAAACTCAAAACTGTTGGGAACAAGGAATCCGAGTATGATAATCGTAATGATGTGAACAAATAAGGCCAGACGGGTATCATAAAAAGTCCTGACAATGATTGGCACAAGGCAAAGTGGCACAGCATTGAGATATGTTAAATTATGATTTATTATGAGTGTTGCTGATGATACCATAAGCGTTATCAGCATGAGTAGAAGAACGATATTGCGGTTTTCTGTAAATATATCGTGCCTGAAGGTGAACATAAAAAGGGCAAATACCAATAATGCCATAGCTACTAAAATGATCCTTCCAATCAAAATCATCGGATAGTTGGAAGTTCCAACCAACCGCTTCTCAAATTCATACCGGAATGAAAGCAGAACCTGGTATTTGGCATCAGTAACCAATTCACCTTTTGCAATGACTCGTTCCCCCTGCTGCATCATTCCTCTGGTTACGGACACATTATTCAATACCTGATCGCGTTGATTTTTTGTGAAGTTCTCATCATAAAATACATTGTGAACAATGCTTTCCTGGAGTATTGGCAGAATAAAGGTTACTTCCACTGCCTGCTCAGACGAAAGAAACCTAAGTATATAATCGTTTACAGAGCGCATGGTGAAATAGTATTGCAATTCCTGTATTTCAGCTACATTCTCTTTGATCACTGCTATCTTATTATCCACCGGGACATTTTCAACCTCAGGAGAAATTTCAACAATTCCGCGTTTATAAATACTATCGATTATTGAAAGACCTGCCTGCAAATTCTTTTGTTCACGGGCCACCAGGTTAATAGCTTCTCCTTTTTTTTGTTTCCAGGCAGTTTCAAACCTGATAGTAAATTGCTCTTTTACATTCCTTACTATATCATTATCAAAGCGAAAAAAAAGATACGCTTCCGTTAAGGCTTCTTTCTGTTCGCGTTGAATTTCGGAAGCGGTCTTCAGAATCGCAAAATTAAAAGGAGTTATAAGATCCTCATGTTGCCAGGGTTTTCCCCGCTGAAATTCATATTTAAATTTGCCCTCGCGAGGGAATAAACTAACCAGGATAATAAGCACCAGTAAAAAGAAAATTCCTTTATTAATATTATAATAATGCTTCCAGAATCCGATAAAACGACGCTTCATAAGTAGTCAATTAACCATACGAATTTAATAAAATTTGGCAACTGGCATTCAATTAATAACTTTGGTGATTTGAGAGGCTCTTCTTTCCTGAAAGAATGGATTAATAATTTTGCGCGAATTAAACCTTTCAGAATAATGAAGTACATCATTTACTAGAACTTAAACCATTGCATTATGCACGGAATCAGCAATCTAAGTATTATACCCATGAGGTCAGAACCCTCGGAACGCAGTGAAATGGTTTCACAACTGCTTTTTGGCGAAACCTATGAAATTATTGATGAAAAGGAAGGATGGCTGCTGATTCGGTGTAATTATGATAATTATGAAGGCTGGATAGATCAGAAGATGTCAACTGCAACAACCGTTGAATTTATTGAAAACAACAGCAAATTTCCTTTAACTATTGTTGGAGATCTCACCGCTAAAGCGATTTGTGAAAAAAATAAATTACCAGTTATGCTTGTAAAAGGGAGCTTACTCCCAATGATGGAGAATAGTATGTTCACCTTAAATGAAGATTTGTATTCCATTGAAGGTAAATATGTTGAAGTTCAGGCGAAAGCCGGTATATCAAGGCTTGAGAGAGAAGCTCTATCGTATATAAATTCTCCCTATTTATGGGGAGGCCGCACTCCTTTTGGAATTGATTGCTCAGGATTTGCGCAGATGGTATACAGGTTTATCGGAATAATACTACCCCGTGATGCAAATGAGCAGGCATTATTGGGAAAAATCATTGATTTCATATATGAAGCCCTACCCGGCGACCTGGCTTTTTTCGACAATACAGCCGGCACCATCACTCATGTTGGAATAATCCTGGGTGAGGGACAAATTATTCATGCCTCAGGTGCCGTTAAAATAGATAGCATTGATCATAATGGCATTTTCAACAGGCAAACAGGAAAATACACACACAATCTGCGTATTTTAAAACGAATTGTAATTTCCTGAGCGAAACATTCATTCTTCCCAAAACAGGAATCGTTCAAATCAGATATAAGTTCTGAATCATTAGTGTACTATCTCAAAAATGGTCGCCTTAAAGATAAACAACAATTCTTTAACTGGATTGCAAGTCCAGGATAGCTGAAGCAGCGGCCAGTTCGTCCTTCCTGCTCTTGAGACAGATGCTCAATAACATTGCGAAAAAGGCAAATGCGGAAATTACGATGAACGCCCTTCCATATCCGACCGTTTTGATAGCCTGTGATGCAACAATGATTCCTATCATGGTAGCCCCGGTCATTTGTCCAATACTGGTAAACAGAGTGATGATGCCCTGCCCCAGCGCACGGTCAGAAGGCTGAACCTCATTTAACATGACGTATCGCATGGAAGAACCTTGCAGCATCGAGATCCCGAGTCCCATGAACACACCACCGGTATAAAACCAGGCAATTGAATTACCTGCGAGGAATAAAAGAAAAAGTCCGGATGCTGAAAAGAAAAGACCGGCAATCACAATGATCCGGGAACCTACCTTATCAATCAGCCGCCCAGAAACTGGGGCTCCCACTGCAACTGCGATCACAAAAGGAATCAGCATAAAGGCTGCTTTTGAAGTATTTACCTTGAAAACATTCACTGCCATCTCAGGCACAAAAATGGTGACTGACTGAAGCATTCCTGCACTGATAGCAACAATCCCGATAATCCGTATCTGCCTGACATCAAAAAGCTGGATTTTAACTACCGGGGACCTGGATTGTTTCTCGAAATATATGAACAGGATCAGTGACAATATACTAACAATAAAGTAAGGAAGAACATCAATAGAGATCAGGCCCGGTAGTCCTTCACTGACATCAATACTATTGATGCCATACGCAAATGAGGCCAGCAGGATTGCGATAAGAAACATCCCCGGCCAGTCGAAGTGCGGGGGCTCCTTTGCTCTATGCGATGGCAGCAATTTCCAGCTGAAAAAGATAATAACAATGGCGATAGGCAGATTGATCAAAAAGAGTGAATTCCATTCGAAAAATTCCAACATCACCCCGGCTATGAGCGGTCCTATCAGAAAAGCCATTCCAAAGACTGCACCTATCATGCCTAATGCTTTCCCCCGTTTTTCAGCAGGGAAAATATCACCGATAACTGCCGATGCAACAGGAAATATCCCGCTGGAACCAAATCCCTGAATCGCTCTCCCAATAAGCAGCGTTGAGATAGTATGTGAAAAAGCCACAACAGCCGAGCCTAATGCAAATATGCTCACAGCCAGTATATAAATTGATCGGCGGCCATGCAAGTCGGATAATTTAGCCAACAGCGAAACACCAATAAGGTTAAACAGAACATATATGCTGAATATCCATGATAAGGAGCGATGATCAACATGTATGGTCTGCTCAATTGAAGGGATTGCCGGACCAACAATAGAAATATCCAGGGCTCCCATGAGGACACCTGCAAACAGAAGAGCCAGGATTTTACCGTTCCGATGTTTTTCCATTTGAATCAAAGAAATAGTATATGCGGATAAAGGTAAGGTGGATTCGTGATAAAGGTATCATTTTGTAATCAAGGATATTGAGATTCAATCCTGGCTGTATTTTAATTTAAAGCTTACCAGCAGCTATTTTCCGACTTTTTGTCATTAAACGTTGATGGTGTTAATCCGAAAGAAGAAAAACATATCCTGTCAGAAAATGACCGAAACTCCTAATCAAATTGAAATTCAAAAATTTAATGACATTTATCTTCCTTCATAAACGGGTAAGTAAAATCGGTAGGAGGGATCAATGTTTCCTTGATAGTTCGGGGATTGGTCCAGCGTAATAAGTTAAGATGACTGCCTGATTTATCATTTGTCCCTGACTGCCTTGACCCGCCAAAAGGTTGCTGACCAACAACAGCTCCCGTAGGCTTATCATTGAAATAAAGATTACCTGCGGCATATTTGAGGTAATCGGCGGCGGCTGTGAGTATATACCGGTCCTGGGCGAAAATGGAACCGGTGAGTCCATAGGGAGATGTTTCATCAACCAGTCTGAGTGTCGCTTCGAAATCGCTTACTTTATAAATGTAAATCGATAAAACAGGACCGAAGATCTCCTCTTCCATAGTCACAAAATGAGGATTTTGCACCAGGATTACAGTAGGTTCGACGAAATAGCCTATCGATTTATCGCCCTTTCCGCCAAAAACAATCTCAGCTTCATTTGAAATTCTGGCTTTGTTACAGTATCCTATAATATTGTCGAACGATGCCTCATCAATAACCGCATTCATAAAGTTGCCAAAATCCCGTACATCACCTACCTTGATCTGGGAGATCATCTCCCCCATTCTAGTCCTAATATCAGGCCAGAGTGAATCCGGGATATAGGCCCGTGAAGCAGCTGAACATTTCTGACCCTGGTATTCAAATGATCCTCTGACAAGTGCGGTTGCCACTTCATCAGCACTAGCTGAGGCATGAACCAGCACGAAATCTTTCCCACCGGTTTCACCAACTATCCTCGGATAAGAACGATAGTTCGGAAGATGTTGGGCTGCCATCTGCCACAATTTATTAAAAGTGACATTTGAACCTGTAAAGTGAAGCCCTGCAAATGATCGGTCAGTAAAAACTGTCGTTCCGATTACTGAACCCGGACCGGGAATAAAATTGATTACGCCATCGGGTAAACCCGCTTCTTTAAATATCTGCATCAGGATATAGTTCGAAAGAACCGATGTGGTCGCCGGTTTCCAAAGTGTTACGTTTCCCATTAATACCGGGGCCATATTCAGGTTCGAGGCAATTGCTGTAAAATTGAACGGGCTTAAGGAAAAGATAAATCCTTCAAGGGGACGATATTCAAGCCGGTTTATGATGCCAGGATCGCTGTGAGGCTGTTCGTTATAAATATCTGAAATGTAATGGGCATTGAATCTCAGAAAATCAATGGTTTCGCATGAAGCATCTATTTCAGCCTGGTAAACACTTTTTCCCTGGCCGAGCATGGTGGCTGCATTCAGGAGGAACCGGTATTTTTTTGCAATGAGTTCGGCCGCTTTCACAGTGATCGATACCCGCTCGAACCATGAGAAACCCTCCCATTTCCGATGAGCTTCCGTAGCAGCAGAGATAGCCATTTTCACTTCTTTTTCACCTGCCTTATGGTATCGCGCCACCACATGGCCATGATCATGAGGCATACGGATAACATCAATATCGCCTGTAAATACTTCTTTGCCTCCTATAATTAAAGGTATTTCAATCTCAGAGGATGCCATCCTGTCGAGTTCACTTGTAAGTTCTTTCCTGTCGCGGGTTCCCGGCGCATAGGATCGGACGGGTTCATTTGCGGGATATTCAAAAATGGAAACAGAATTATTCATTTTAGTACAGAGTATTGAAATGTAGATAATTGACTTATATCAAAGGTTTCCTTTTAAAAAAACAGTAAAACAAGCTGTTTGTTCAGTTGTTTATATTATTAAACAGCAGGCAATCTTAACTTTAAGCAAACTAAGACGAAAACAGCATTATTACTTTATACGTAAACCATAAAAGTTTTCATAATTTTACAAAAATCAACCTTATGGATTTTTATATCGTAACAGGAGTATCCCGGGGAATCGGTGAAGCGATTGTCAGGAAGTTGCTGATACTTGGCAATACTATCTTTTGCGTTTCACGAACAATGAATGAGGACCTGGTGGAAACCGCTTCTTCACTGCATATCCCCATCTTCTATCATGAAGCCGATCTGTCAGAACGCAAATCAGCGGAAAAATTTATGCAGGAAGTGTTTACCCATATTGATCCCGAAAGGATAAACCGGATTGCTCTCATCAACAATGCAGGGATGCTTGATCCGATTGCGCCTATTGAACTGGCTGATCCGCTTATAATGGAAAAACACCTGAAACTGAACCTCCTGGCCCCGGCAGTACTGACGTCCCTATTTATTTCCCACACTCAAAGGTTTAATATTCCCAAAGTAATTCTCAATATTTCATCAGGTGCTTCAGGTTTCCCCTATTCCGGCTGGTCAATGTACTGTTCCTCAAAAGCAGGATTAGATATGATGACACGCACTGTAGGATTAGAGCAATCGACACAGGAATTCCCCGTTAAAATCATGGCTCTTGCACCCGGGATTGTAGAAACATCCATGCAGACCCATATTCGACAAACCGATAAATCACTGTTTGCCGATAAAGACAAATTTGTACTTCTTCATGAACAAGGTAAACTCATATCTCCTGAAACAGTAGCAGAAGTTATTGTCAAAACACTATTTAATCCGGGAATACCTCAAGGTGGAGTGCTTAATATAGATGAGTTGAGGCATTTTATCATATAGATCCTAAAAATCAGTTTAGATTGCTGACAGCAAACCAATTATTAAAAGTATAATCCATCCATTTACTTGTTTATGCTTGAAACTCTTAAAGCGATCGATACCAGTATTTTACTCTTCATAAACGGTCATCATTCCCCATTTTTCGACCAGGTGATGTGGATTGCAAGTGACAAGTTTACATGGATACCCATGTATGCTTTGTTTCTATGGCTACTATTTGGTGAACACCGTCAGAGATTCTGGCTTGTGTTGTTCACTATTGTCATGATGATAACGGTGAGTGACCAGTTCTGTACTTTATCCAAAGAATACTTTATGCGGTTGCGCCCAAGCAATGAACCATCACTTCAACATTTAATTCATATAGTGAATGGCTATACAGGAGGCAGCTATGGCTTCTATTCCTCACATGCTTCCAATAGTTTTGCTGTTGCAGTTTTCCTGGCGGGCATGATCAGGAAAGGCAGGAAATACTTTATTCCTCTCGCTTTTGCCTATGCGCTGATTACTTCTTACAGCAGGATGTACCTCGGAGTTCATTACCCCGGTGATGTACTTACCGGAGCCATAGCAGGTTGCCTGATCGGATGGGGCATGTGCCGGTTATATTACTGGCTTGACCGGAAATCTGAGGATAGGAAAATATCTGAAAACGCCGGCAGACTCAAGGGTCAATAATATATCAGAAAACTAAATATTTAACACCAGCTATTTCACATACCCGAATATCTTACCCGAAAAACTCTTTACTTTAACCTGGTATGTTCTCACTTCACGTAGAGAAGGTTCGTTATACTTAAATTCACGATCAGTATAATTAGCCATAACCATATTCAAAATTTCGATTTTCCGGTCATGATCATCAACAAATTCAACCTCCCCGAAAGCCTGCACCGATCGGTAATGCATGCTGTAACTGCAGGCAACCTGCTCGCTCTGTGCATGTAATTTATGATCGGCACTAAAAACAATGCAAACATTGGGGTTCTTTCTTAAGATATCTATCTTCAACCCTTCAAGTGCTGAATGCAGGTATATGATTCCATCCTTATATCCAAAATTGAACGGTACCACGTATGGAAGGTTGTTTTCGTCCACCATTCCGACATAACAAACCTGGCAGTTCCCGATGATTTCATCAATGTCTCTTTGTAAGGTAATGAATTTTGCGCGCATATGACTGATTTTTAAAATTATCTGAGTCCCGGTTAATAAGGTTACTCACTCCTGTTAGCTGCCAAAGTCTCAAGTAAGGATGTTACCAATGATACTATAATGCTGAAGAAAAGTGCCGGCCAGAATCCGCTCACAATAAATCCTGCCAGAAACTGACCAACAAGAATAATCATAAATGCATTGATTACAAGGAGGAACAAACCGAACGTAAATATAGTCAAAGGAATAGTAAGGAAGACCAGTACCGGTTTGACAAAATTATTGAGCAAACCAAGGATAACAGCTACAAGGATAGCTGTAGGAAATCCATCCACGTATACTCCGGGAAGTAAATTGGCTGTAAAGAATACGGCCAGGGAGGAAACCAGTATTTTTAACACTATTTTCATTTCTGTGATGATTAGATAGCCAGATTTACGGCAAACAGGAAGTCGGCGAACATATTATTCTTCATAGGAAGGTATCCGATCCTGACTCCCATATCGATGGGTAGAAGGAACCTCAGGATATGAAGATCGCTGGTAATTTCGACACCCAATGAATTATACTGTTTTGTTGAGGCTTTATCCGTGGCAAAAGCGTGATCATAAAACAGGTTTGCCTTTACTCTTTTAATGTAGGCTATCCCTATTGAAGCATCAGGATACAGGAATGGGAATTTGTAGTTGATACCCATTGAAACTAATTTCTCACTGTTCAACGCCAGGTTTCCCCGAGGCATACTGATAAGATCAGCATACGGGTAATCGCCTTTCAACCTGCACTGATACCCGGCATTTAGCCTGACACCATTGTGCCGGAATAATCCTGGAACAAACAATGTAGTCTTAAAAGAAGCAATGCTGCCGTACTTATTGCCGCCAAACGGTGAAAGCCTGAAATTAACATCAACAACCTGACCCCATTGTGGATAAACATCTTTAACTGCCTGTTTCAGATAGCGATAGAAATAGAACCTGTAGTCCAGCGTATTGAAACCAACAATCTTTATGGTATCCGGTGCATGGCTTTTACTGATGTCCGTATAGGTTGCGCGGGCTGACAATTGCATGCCCATATAATGCTTACCCTGGTTAAACAGTAACGGCAATTTAATTCCTCCGCTTAAGACGGTCTCATCCCATGAAAATCGATAAGGCTCAGTACCATTTTTATTGATTACAGATGCCATTCGTTTACCGTAGGAAGCATCTAGGTCCAAAACAGGATACCAGCCTTCCCAGATAAAAGCCACGCGATACTTCCCCGTTTTTTCAGCATAATCCCATTGATATCCTGCTGTAGTAGTGGCTGTACTGAGTGCATTTTGCGACATGAATGAAATACCGGTTGTGAATTCTGAACTTCCAAAATTGATATAAGCTGGTGCCCAGCTATGAAAATTGAACAGATGACCCATCTTATAATATGGCTTTGAATCAAATCTGACATGGGTAAGGGTTGTTGAATCAACTATTCCCCTTTCTTCACTTACAAGTTTTTTATAAAGTGAAACCGAGTTATCCGTTACCTTCGAAATTGGCTTCCATGAGGAAGGATTAAAATCCGCTTCCGCCAAACGGTAGCCTGCTGATGAGTAATCAGAATAAATAATCTTAATGCCCCGTTCGTTAAACTGGGCATTGCATGCTCCAAAAAGTGCCGAAGTCACCTGGAAGAGTTCCAGGCTGGCAGTGTCAATGGAGAAAATATTCTCAATTCCTGAAAAAGAACCATTGAAAAGAACGTATTTCCCGGCAAAAACTGGGTTTGAAACCTCTGCAAAAGTAGGAGAAAAAATTTGTTTTGATTTTAAATTCTCAGGAACAT
>JANXXZ010000152.1 GCA_025350385.1 Bacteroidales bacterium | reverse complement strand
TTCTGATGGATGTTCAGATGCCGGTTATGAACGGGATGGAAGCAACCACAGCCATCATTGATCAGTACCCTGAAGATGAGAGACCATACATTATCGCAATAACCGCCAATGCCATGCCCGGTGACCGTGAAAGGTTTATAGCTACCGGAATGGTCGATTATATTTCCAAGCCCATCCGTTTTAAGGATGTGCAGGAAGTACTGATCCATTGGGGACGGAAAGTACTCACAAAGAATGCCTAAACTATTTTACTCTTGATTTTAGCCGGTTTTATACCGGCTTTTTTTATTTTCATAATTGTCTGTAAAAAATACATCAACATACACATTACTTCCTCTTTATTATTGTCATTCATTCTACACCCAATGGCATGCACTTATTTTCTATCGTGAGCGGGTAATCAATAAAAACAGATTTTTAGAAGAACCACAGGCAATGCAAGGCTTTATTGAACTGAATGTACACGACATATTCCATAATACTAAAATGAGATTGCCAATTAAGGCAATCTCAAACCAAATAGGTAGCGGGACCGAGAATTGAACTCGGGACCTCCGGGTTATGAATCCGACGCTCTAACCAACTGAGCTACCCCGCCATTTAGGGGTGCAAAATTATCAATTTATCCGAAACTTCCAATCTATACCTGCATTATTAATCAATTTCCTCCTCTTTGAAATTATAGATGACACCTCTTTGCTTCAGTCCAGCTAATATGAATGGTAGACTCTGGTTATCATCGGCAAGAAATTCAGGGCTGTTGATACCGGACCTTTGATAATGCCCCCCGGCAAGCAGGCGCGCAGCCATAGATGCAGCATATCCGGTAGTGCGAGCCATGGAATGGATACGGGTGATCGGGTCATAATGATCAATCAGGCTATAAGTCAGGCGTTTTTTACGCCCGCTTTTCAGCCCTTCAACAATCACCAGCATTACGGTTATATCTTCTTCTCCCTCGGCAAGTTTCAACATAGGAAACAGCAGTTTTGCCGTAACATCTATCGGCCGGATGGGATGTCCGTTAATTATTACGGGTTCTGTATTAAAGAAGCCTGTTTCGCGCAACATGTGCATTTTAGTAACATGCCCGGGATAACGCAGGGTCTTTTCAATCATGTTCGGTACATCCAGCGAGGTTAGCAAGGAACGTAAACCGTCGCTGTTAAAGGACTCAACCTGTCCGAACCCTTCGATATCCATCAATTCGAGATCCGTGAGTGCAGGCATTATGACGTCCTTCCCGGCTACCCTGAAGCGGGCCGGACGCGTATATTCCTCAATCACATCAATTGGTGAAAAGACAGCTTTATACTCATACGGCCATTGCCGTTCCTTTGGCAATCCGCCTACATAAATCTTTATATCTTCCGCCTTGTCAAGTTTCTTCACACAATCAGCAGCCAGGAGGTGGCTCATGCCGGGTGCAACGCCCATATCGCAGATAGCCGTGACATTTTTCTCCTTAGCCAGCGAATCCAGCAGGTGAAAATCCTCCGGGGCAAATGTAATATCTACTATGTTGATTCCCGCTTCAATAACGGCCCTTAGTGTTTGGTGGCCCAGGAATCCGGGAACAGCACTTACAACCAGGTCAAATCCTGAGGAGAGTTTCTGAACCGTTCTGCTGTCTGATAGGTCAAGTTGTAAGGTTGTTAAATTATATTTCCCCGATAAGCGTTCCAGTGCTGACGGGTCAATATCAGCTAAAGTCACATCATAATCAGGATCACCTGAAAGATCGGCAGCGATAGGGCCGCCAACCAGTCCTGCTCCTAGTACCAGAATTCGCATATCATCAAGTTTAAAAGTTTAGGTTATTGAAATTTTAGCTTTAGAAGGCAAATTAACGATTTATTTCAGGATTTCCTTTTATGCAGACCGTCGCCTCATATTTTGCCTTATACTCCTGTATTGCGAGATAACCACACCCGCCATTACAAAAGCCATCCCGATGACTTTCGCGACTGTAAACTGCTCAGCCAGAATATAGAATGAAAACACGGCGGTAAATACAGGTATTAAATTAGTGAGCACATTTGCTTTTATGACACCGATTTCCCTGATGGAAATAATATAAAAAACATAGGAAAGTGTGGATGCAAATACGGCCAATTGCAGTAAAGCCAATAAGACTTCGCGGCTGGGCCTGATGCTCAGGAATTCCCGGAGATCGAAAAACAGGAACAAAGGTAGGAAATAAACAGCACCAACCAGGTTCTGCATAGCGATTATGGTAGCCGGGTGATATCCATGAGCAAGTTTTTTAATGATGACGGAATAAGCGACCGCCGAAAAAACCGCCACAAAAAGCAATAACACTCCTTTTGGAGAAGCCGTAAACGACAAATCGGGGTTGATGAGCATGAAAATAATCCCGATAAAGGAAAAAATGATCCCGGTAGTTATTTCGGAAGAAATTTTCTCCCGGTATGCCAGGTAGGCAGCCACAGGGCTAAACAACGGAATGGTGGAAATAATAACAGAAGAGACCGTGGAAGAAACCAATTGTAATCCGAAACTTTCACCCAGGAAGTAGCAAAACGGCTGGGAAAATGAAAGCAACAGGAACCATTTTATATCGGCCCTGGCTATCTTCTGGAAATTCTTTGTGATCCACAGATAGAGCAGTAACAGACTGCCGGAAAAGATCAAGCGAAGAAAAATAATTGTAATCGGGCTGTATTCCCTTACTACAATTTTGAACCAAACGAAGGACAACCCCCAGAAGAGCATTGACAGAATCGCATATCCGTATACTTTCAGGGACCTTATTCCGGTGGGAAGGCTCATTGTAACTCAAATTATAAGCAAATTAACGCTAATTATTTCGCAAAATGAGCGGGACAACAAGTCCCGCTCACCAATAGTTAATATTAATGTAAGATATTATCAGCTAACCGAAGCAATTGGAAGATATTTCTTTATATCATCATCGGACTTACAGCATCTGGCTATTTAGCCATCGTAAGTTTACGAAACATGGCATCGTCGCCGATTACTTCTACTGCCTTCTTAATATCATCATCTGTGCTGCTGATTACTTCAAAATAGGCGCTGACATTATATAGATTCCTCGCAATCAATCCTTTTAATACTGTTTTTATTTGCAATCCTGAGGCCTGTAAACCTTTCTCATCGCGGGGGACTGCTTTGGTAGCCGCAAATTCCACAAAATCATTTAATAATTTAGAATCATCTGTAGAACCGGCAATAAATGATTTGGTATTCGGGTACAGGGTAAGCATGTTTTCTCTATTACCTTCAACATACTGAAGTACAAAATCATTGAGTAATCCTTTGCGAAAAACGTCCGTATAATATTTTGAAACGAATGAGGTATCCAGAGGAATGAACACATCAGGCATAATACCTCCTCCTCCGAAAACTACCCGCTTGTTATGCGTAAAATACTTGAGCGAATCAGGCATTTTAATGCTATCGGCATGAAACATTTCGTCATGTTTGAAACGGTTAAATACTTCAGTATAATACTGATCAGCGCCATCTTCATATGATTTTTGGATACAACGCCCTGATGGTGTGTAGTAGCGGGCCGTAGTCAGCCTGACCATTGAACTGTCAGGAAGCAAGAACGGACGTTGTACTAAACCTTTGCCAAATGAACGACGCCCCATAACAATTCCCCGATCCCAATCCTGCACGGCGCCTGATACGATTTCGCTGGCCGAAGCTGAGCCTTCATCAATAAGGACAACCAGTTTCCCGCTTTCGAAAGAGCCCTGACTGGTAGCCACAAAATCCTGTTTCGGGCTGTGTATCCCTTGTGTATAAACAATGAGCTTCCCTGCAGGCAGGAACTGATCAGCTAGTTCAAATGCAATATCGAGGTAGCCGCCTGAATTATTACGAAGGTCCAGGATGAGATTCTTCATCCCCTCTTTCTTTAGCTGGGCAATGGCATCAAGAAATTCATCCGTTGAAGTTCGCGCAAACCTGGTAAGTTTCACATAACCGATATCGGACGACACCATGTAAGTCGCGTCAATGCTGTTAAGGGGAATTTTATCGCGGGTAATTGAGTATTCTATGAGGTCTTTCCGCCCCTTCCTGAAAATATCCACCACTACTTTGGTGCCTTTTGGTCCGCGCAGGCGATCCAGCACATACTGGTTATTCACTTTACTGCCAAAGGCATCGATACCGTTAATCTTAACAATCTTGTCGCCGGGAAGTATCCCCAGTTTATCTGACGGGCCGCCGGGAACAGGGGAAACCACAAGAATCGTATCGTGAAACAATTGAAACTGGATTCCAACCCCTTCAAAATTGCCGACCAATGGCTCGTTGGTCTTTTCAATATCCTTTTTCGAAATGTAAGTGGAGTGTGGATCAAGTTCCTTTAGAACATTTACGATGGCATCTTCAACGATTTTTGGTTGATCAACGCTTTCAACGTAAGCATAATCAATTAGTTGTAAAAGCCTGTCAAATTTTTCATAAGTAGACTCAGGATTCGTCTCTTTTTTAAGAGCCTGGGCATTAGCATGAAGCGTAGTGACTGTCAGAACACTTATTAAAAAAAATGCTCTAAAATATCCGGGTGATTGCATGGTATTCAAATTGAGTAAATTGGATTACAAAATTAAGATAATATGCATTCAATGCCTGCCATTTAATGAAACCTTTCATCTATATTAACAAATTTTGTCTTGATTAATAAGAGGTACATTGATTTCAACAGGTCTAGTATAGATGCTAAATACAGATATATCAAAAAACAAACGTATCTTTGTATAAGTATTGTGAAGGTAGATATATATATGATTAATCAATAGATTATAATTTAAATCAATCAGTTGTTCCTTTCACTCCTTAAATTCTTTAACCTTCTGTTCATGAAGAACATTATAACTCTCCGACTGCTGCCTCTCATGGGAATAGTCCTGTCTCTCATGATGGCAAGTTCCTGCAAACATGATCCTGAACTTCCCCTGAATTATCTTACCCTGAATGATTCCATTTGTTTTGACAGCCAGGTGTTACCTGTTATTGAGTCATACTGTGCTATTTCTGGCTGTCATGACGGCAGCGGGGAAAAACGTCGTCTTACATCATACCTGGAAATCTTTAAAGAGGTGAATCCCGGAAGCCCGAACAAAAGCAAGCTATACCAGGTTATGACTGCTTCCAAGATATCCGGAAACATGATGCCTCCTAATCACGAACTGGATAATAGCCTGATTACTCCTATCGAACTCTGGATCCTTGAGGGCGCAAAAAATACAAACTGCAGCATTCGTCCCTGCGATTCAGTCAATGTCACCTTTACCGGGACAATAATGCCAATTATTACAACCTATTGCCTGGGCTGCCATAATGGAACAGCCGCCAATACAACTTTGTCGTTAACAACTTATAACCAGGTAGTGGCTGCTCAGCAAAATAAATTTCTGCTTGACCATCTCCTTAACAGAAACGGTAAAGATATTATGCCTAAGTCAGGTTCATTATCAATATGCAATATTGCCCAAATTAAAAAATGGATTAATGATGGAATGCCTCAATAAGATCAAAACTCATCTGCTGAGCAAAAAGACGCTCCTGCTTGTTTCAACCGTTTTACTCCTGGCGTTGGGAAGTTGCTACAACGATAATGAACAAGCGCTTTACCCGGGCGTTTCCTGCGATACCTCCAATGTAACTTTTTCAGGCATAGTCTCCCTGATAATTCAACCTAATTGCGCACAATCGGGTTGTCACAGCGATAATGCTCCTTCCGGATTGAAACTGACCAATTTTGACCAGGTCAAAATAGCCGTACAGAGCCACTTTCTGATGGATCATATTACGGTACAAAACGGCAAATCGATGATGCCTCCATCAGGGAAGCTGTCAAGTTGCGAAATAAACAAGATCCTCGCCTGGAAACTCAGGGGAATGCCCAACAATTAGGGTTAAGTCAAAAGTAAAAATGCAAATTGTAAAATTCAAAACAACTGTGATTAAGGCGATATATCTCGGATGCGAGTAACATTTTTGCTGTTACCAGACACTTACAGGTTAATCCTATTAAAATTCTGATTTAAGAAGTGTTATAAATACAGATCAACTAAAGATCAGAAAGATGCACCAATAATTAGAAGATTGACCCGGAAATTTATCCTGAAAGCTCGTTGAATCTTTGAATACGTAACTTTTACAAAAGCTATTTCTATAAATCAAAACTAACCTTATAACACATCAACAAATGAAAACATGGCTCAAAGTTATGATTGGATTAGCCATTATCGGTATTCTCGCAGCATTTCTTGTGTTTAAGTTCTATATTAACAAACCGCATGCTGATATAGAAAACACTCCTGCTGCCTATACCATTTCTACTGCAGAGTTATGGAAACAATATAAAGAGGATCTTAAACTGTCTGATTCCTTATATACCGGCAAAGTGATTGAAGTGACCGGGAACCTGGCGCGCACCGACAAATCGGATACGCTGGTGTATGCAGTATTTGTAATGGAGGCTGATTCAATGTTCGGTGACAAATCGGTTCGTTGTGAGATGCTTCCGAAATTCAGCGCCGAAGCTACTTCAATTGCCAAAGGCACAACTATAAAGGTTAAAGGATTCTGTAATGGGTTTGACCAGACGGATATCAAATTCAGCAAATGTTCAATCATCAGATAATATTTACTCTTCAAATCGTTACGCTTCCGATCACTGATTTTAAAAGATAGTTCAAATGGTACGAAATATATTTCTGTTGATTCTCCTGGTTACATTCATTCCCTTGTCGCAACTCAAAGCCCAGGATTTGATGGATATGCTTAAGGACGAGAAGCCTCCTGACGATTATGCTTATGCCACCTTCAAAACAACCCGGGTAATTTTGGGGCAATCCATTGAAAATCCTGCCAAAGGTACCCTTCAGTTTCTTATAGAACACAACTTTGGAAGAATTAACAAGGGAGCATACGAATTCTTCGGACTTGATTTGCCGACAGTCATAAGGTTTGGGCTTGAATATGGCATCAATGATTGGCTGAGTGTTTCTGCAGGAAGAAGTAATTTTGAAAAAACAGTTGACGGATCCTTCAAGGCCAAGATTTTAAGGCAATGCAGCGGCGATATTTCTATGCCGATTTCATTATCCTGGTATTCGGACCTGACATTGAATACAGCAAAATTTCAGGATCTAACGAGGAAGAATTATTTTTCCTCGCGCATTTCCTATGTAAATCAAGTACTTATTGCCCGTAAATTTTCCAGTGCATTTTCCCTCCAGTTAAGCCCGACATTTGTTCATAAAAACCTGGTTCCCACCCGCACCGATGCAAACAACATTTTTGTTATGGGTGTTGGCGGCCGGGTTAAAGTTGCGGAACGGACTTCTCTTAATGCGGAATATTTCTATATGATTAACGGAAATGCTGATAAATCATATCATAATACATTGTCAGTAGGTTGTGATCTTGAAACCGGAGGGCATGTTTTCCAGTTCAGGTTTACCAATGCACAACCTATGATTGAGCGGGCTTTTATGACTGAAAACACCGACGACTGGACCAAAGGAGATGTCTACTTTGGATTTACCATCAACAGGGTTTTTACCATAGTCAATCCAAAGAACTTTCAAAAGAACTGACGATTCTGCCAGATTGGCAGCAAATTACCGATGGGCATGGTTTTGTGGTAGCTTCACATGAAGACCACATAAAATGGAAATAACTGAAAAGAAAAAAGTACTCCGAAGCCTTGTATTTCCTTCCATACTCCTGGCAGTTCTATGGGTAATAAAGCTGACCGAGATCTTCTTTAGAATTGATTTCTCAGAATACGGGATTTATCCGCAACACATTGAGGGGCTTAGGGGAATACTCTTTGCCCCTTTACTTCATGCCAATATAGCCCATGTTTCGGCTAATTCGGTGCCTCTGTTCATTCTCACTGCCGGGCTGTTTTATTATTATGAAAAGAAAGCAGCCTGGATATTTGGATTGTTATGGATCGTTACCGGTTTCTGGGTTTGGGTATTTGCTAAGGATACCGGGATTCATATAGGCGCTTCAGGAGTTGTATATGCGCTTGTTGCATTCCATTTTGTAAGCGGGATACTCAGACGCGAGCCCCGTATGATGGCATTCTCAATGCTGGTGGTTTTTCTTTACGGTGGATTGGTGTGGGGCATGATTCCCAACTTCCTACCCGAAAAGAACATTTCCTGGGAATCGCACCTTATGGGTATGCTGGCCGGAATCGTCCTGGCTTTTTTTTACCGGGATGCCGGGCCCCAGCGAAAACAATATGTCTGGGACGACGAAGATGAAGATGATCCAGTCGATTATTCCATTATCACGGATGAACATGAAAAAGAACCTGGCAAGGAACTTACTTCGGACACAAATGAGGAAAAAAAACCGGTTGAGATTATATATCACATTAAGCCGGCTTCTGCAAGTGGCGATTCAGCTGGTAAAGAATAATTTGCTTCATGAAAAACAAGAGGCTGTTGTATAGGTACTTTGTGCCACTTTGTGATATCCTCTGTGCCACTTTGTGGTTAAGCTGATTTAATGAACCACAAAGGATCACTAAGTACGCACAAAGATCACCAAGGAAAAGGGTGCAGACCGTTCTCTTTTGTGAAACCCTCTTATTCAGACTGATTCCGTTTTCAGATCAGCGGAATTCTAAGGATTTAGTCGCGGCCATACATCATGGCCAGTAATTTCTTCGAAATAAAGAATACGACAATTCCGAGTACAATCACGAAAACCGCCACTCCTCCGAAGATCGCATAGGCCCCCATGGTAGGCACTACACTGGCGAGAACTCCTGCAAGTAAATTTGCAACGAACATAGTACCGAACCAAACGCCCATGAACATGCCCACCATATGGCTGGGTGCAAGTTTCGAAACCATTGAATAGCCAATAGGTGATAGCATCAGTTCTCCCAATGTGTGAAAAAGGTAAGCTATTACCAGCCAACTCATACTAGCTTTGATACTGGTATCAGCAATGTCGCCTCCCCTCTGCATTACAGCGCCTATCATGAACAGGAAACCGATTCCCAACAGGATCATACCAATACCCATTTTTACCGGCGTCGAAGGACTCTTTCCTTTCATCGAAAGCCAGGTCCAGAGGGCAGTGATGGGAAATCCCAGCCAAAATACCAGGAAGGGATTCACGCTCTGGAACCAGGTAGTTGGAATCTCAAAATTAAGGAAATTCCGGTTAATAAATTTTTCGGTGTATATACTCATCGAACTCCCTGCCTGTTCAAAACCGGCCCAGAAGAATATCACGAAAAACATGAGGATGAAAATCACCTGGATACGGCTCTTTTCCTGCTTTGTAAGCGGGTGCTTGACGATAGTTTTATCGTTGTTCCGCATTTTGGCTTTAGGGTATTTACCAACCTGGTCGAGTATGCGAGGAGCAAGTAACCAATAGATAATCATGCTGATGCCAACTGCAGCAGCTGCAGTCACAAAACCGGCCCTGTACCCGAACTCAATGGCAACGCTCCCGCAAACGATGGGAGCCAGGAAAACCGAACCGTTGAAAAGCTGGTAGTATAACGTATAAGCGCCGTCCCTGCGGGGATCGCCCTGTTCGTACAAATCGCCGATCATGGCTACGATGGTTGGCTTAAAAAAACCATTCCCGACGGCTATTAATGAAAGTCCTGCAACAAAAGGCATCATGCGGTTATCAATTGCCAGCACAAGTAACCCGATGAGGATAATTATTCCACCTATGGTGAGTGATTTGCGTTCACCAAGCATCCTGTCGGCCAATAAACCGCCGAAGAAAGGGAATAAATAGCAGCTGGCAGTGAATACTCCATATACGAGCGCCGTTGAGCTTTCGGTAAATCCCATCCCGGGAAGTTTTCCTGTAACTGCAGCAAACATGTAAAGGATCAGCAAGGCACGCATGCCGTAATAGGAGAATCGCTCCCCGGCAGCTGCGGCGGCCAGCAGGTAGAGAGCTGGCGGATGTTTTTGTGAAATTTTTTCAGTCATGGTGGAGTTTTTAAGCCAGCCAAAATAGTAAAACTCTTGCAGTATTGTATCACATTGACTGCTTAGAACCTTTTTTAATTTATCCTGCCAGGATTCCGGACATAATATTATGACAATTCCCGAATACCCCGGGAGACTCAATGATCTTGTTGCTCTTACTCTGATAAGAAATGACGAATGAATCAGCCTATATTCCCGCTGTCCTTGTTTTCAGGGAAAAATGAAATTGAAACAATGAATAATAAGATCAACATAATGAAAGCAATGCCCCATTTTCCCATAACCGGTTTTACGGAAGCCAGGTCTGGCCTGTTTTGAGTATCATTCCGGCTTTCGGTCACTAAAAGGGAATCAGAACCGCGGTTGAGCTGAGCATACAGGCTGGCATGGAGATCCAGGAAACTGTCGGCTTTGTTGAATTGTTGCTTTACAGACCATGCCTGAATAAGGTAACCGTAATTATCATTTATTTCAGTTTTAGCTCCGATGCCTGATGAAATTGAAAGGCTTTGATTAAAATAAGCAATTGCCTTGTCAACATCCTGCTGCAGCAGTAATACTTTCCCCATCGCTGTAAGTGTAACCGCTACCTCACGCACATTCTCATTCTCTTCGTGGATTTTCAACACCTTGATCAGTAATTCATTTGCTTTAATAAATTCCTTTTTATCCACATAAATATCCGCCATTGTTTTAAGGGTATAAGCGGTGCGTTCAGGCGAGTTTATTTCATCACTCAGCAATAGTGCTTCATTAAGATAACTTAATGCTTGATCCGTGAATCCCTTTTGCCAATAGATGAACCCGATATTGCTCCTGCACATGGATTGCATGTAGATGTTACTGTCAGCCATTGCCAGGCTGAGCGCTTCATTAAATGCATATAAAGCCTCGTCAATTTTGCTCATATTGAGCAGCACCGTTCCGAGGCTGTTGAGTTTTTCCAGTATCCCGTTTCTGTCACCCTGTTTCCGGTTAATGGACAATCCTCGTTGAAGGCAATCATACGCCTTCCTGTTTTCTCCCTGGTAAACATAAATTGCCGCAACGTTTGTGAGGGTAGTTGCAATTCCCTGCTCATCTTTCAGTTTTTCATCGGCATTCATTGAAACCTGGTAGCAGTCGAGTGCTTCTTTATACTTCCCTGTTTCCTGGTATATGAGCCCGATATTATTCCGGCAACCCGAAATGCCCCTAAGGTCATTTAAATCAGTAAAAATAGAAAGGGCTCTTCCATAGTGAACAACCGCTGAATCATTTTTCCCTTTAAAAAACCAGGCAATACCTTCATTCTTCAGAGAAATTGCCTGCCCGGAACGATCGTTAATGGCAAGGGCAAGTTTAAAAGCATCTCCGGCATATTGAAGAGAAAGATCACGATTGGAATTGCGGGATGCGACTGCAAGTGCATTCAGCAACTTAACTTTTTCAATGCCGGTTGACTTCTTTAGTTTCAAAAGCAATTGGGCTTCTGTTTGCTGGGCTGACAGCGACAAACCGCAAAGAATCAGGACAACCAGGCAACTTATCCTTCGAAACCCGGATGAATACTGGATATGTTTATGTCTCATATTTATTCATTATTCAACACTGAAATAGTTCTTTATTTTTTCATAGAGATCGCCATATACAAGGGGCATATCTTTAATCTGACCGACTGATGTGTATTGGCCTTTGGCAATCCGCCTGTCGACGATTGCTTTGGCAGTATAAAAGTCAAGATAGGGATGTTTCTTAAGTTCGGCGGTAGTCACTGTATTCAGGTTAATTTTCTTAATTGGACCGTTACCGACAAGGCAATAGGGTGCAACCTGGTCGTACCGTGCCTGGTCGAAGCCATATACTTCCATTAACTGGGATACGGAATAAAAACCTCCCAGTAAATCGCGGTATCTGATGATACGGCGGGCAAAGGATGGGCCTATTCCTTTCAATTCCAGCAGGGTAACTGAATCGGCTGTATTCAGATCAACAATGATCTGCTTATAGGCAGGTTTTTCGGTTTTTGGGTATGTCTGAATCGTTTTAGTATAGGTCGCAGGAAGAAGGATATACGGTTGCAAGAGCTCGTATTCAGCCTCGGTGATCCCATATATTTTTTTTACATCATCTTTAATATTAAACTTACCACCCTTTGATTTATAATTCATTATTGTGCGGATCTGCCAGTCTTTCAACCCGAGTTGTTTCCACTTTTCGGCCGTAATTTCGTTGGGATTGAACGGAAATGGTTTTATGGTCTGCCCGGCGATAGAACGATCCAAATGTTCAAAATCAAGCTCCTGTTGTTTGGATGCTGCTGCCGAATCGGCTTCTAGTCCCTTCTCAAAGCTTTCAATATCCTTCTGAAAAGCAGTAAAATCAATTTTTTCAGGTTCCTTTAAATACCTGAAGTACCGGGGTGCCAGTGCAACAATAATAATCAGCACTAATAGTGCAAAAATGCCGTTTCGTTCTGTTTTATTGAAGTTGAAAAAATCTTTCAGCCGGCCGGGCATGGGGTTTGGGTTGTTAACTATTTATAAGATGGATTTTAGATGCAGAAAGGGACGGGGGACGAGAGACGCGGGACGTGGGACGGGGGAGCGTGAAGGCGGGAAGGTGGGAGGGTGAGAGGACGTGAGTGGAGCGAGGGAGTTTATAAGGAAAAGAATTGGATTAGAATATTTAATGATGTAGGCAAAACGGCGAGTATGTTCATTAAAGTGTGTCAAAGTTAAATCAATAATAACAAATAACTTTGACCATGGAAAAAAGAAATAATTGCATCGGTTTTCGACAATTATTAAATCTCTTCCTTAGTTTTATAGTTCTCCCAATAATTCCAGATAAAGTAAACTGGTATTCCCAAGATAACAATAGCAAGCCCCAGCCCGCTGTATTCAGTTTTATAGACAAGAAGTATGTAAAGGATTAATGTTGCTGCTAATATATAAATTGCCGGAACAACCGGGTAACCAAATGCTTTGTAAGGACGGGCCGCATCAGGCTGCTTTTTCCTCAGGACAAAAATGCCTGCTATGGTAAGCACATAGAAGATAAGGACGGCAAACACCACGTAGTCTAGCAGGTTCGAATAGGTCCCTGATAAACAAAGTAATGACGACCATATTGCCTGCACTATCAAACCATTGGCAGGTACACCTTTGGAATTGAGTTCCCCGGCTTTCCGGAAAAAAAGCTTGTCCTTTGCCATTGCGTAATACACCCGGGCACCTGAAAGAATGAGACCGTTATTGCAGCCAAATGTCGAAATAACTACGAAAGTCGCCATAAGCAATGCGGCGCCGGCTCCAAAAAGGCCATACATAGAAGCGCTTCCAAGCCTGTCGTTGGTCGCAAACTGGATTCCACGGCTCATAACATCCTGTCCATCAAAGTTTCCCCTAAGTGGAAGTGCATTCAGGTAAACAAGATTTGCCAGTACATAAAGGACAATCACTATAACAACCCCGAAAGCAAGGCTGAGTGGAATGTTCCGTTTCGGATTTTTAACTTCTGCCCCGGCAAAAGTTATGTTATTCCAGGCATCCGATGAAAAAAGCGAACCAACCATTGAAACACCGATTGCTGCGATCAGCGCCCATCCTGAAAGGGCGTTGCCATTAAGCGAAACAGGTTTCCAGAAAATTGCTTTGTTTGCTTCGACTGCCCCGGTGGAATGAGCCAGGAACAAACCTGTAATGATGAAACCTATCAGTAGCGCTACTTTCAGCACGGTAAAAATGTTCTGCACCCACTTTCCGTTTTTGATACCTCTCATATTATTGTAAGTGAGCACCAAAATCATTGAAATTGCCAGTAAATGGACGGTATTTATGTGAACAAAACCAAGATCAAGAAGAATATGTTTTTCAGAAAACCAAGGGAACAAAACCCCCATGAACTTTGAAAAAGCCATAGCCACCGCGGCTATGGTGCCGGTCTGAATAACCATAAAGAAGGTCCAGCCGTATAAAAAACCACTCAGCGGGTTAAATGCTTCGCGCAGATAAACATATTGTCCCCCGGCCTTAGGCATCATGGAAGCAAGTTCTCCGTAACTCACCGCAGCGATAATAGTGAGAACGCCTGTAATAGCCCAGGCAATGAGTAACCAGCCCGGGGATCCGAGATTGCGGGCCATATCGGCACTCACAATAAAAATTCCTGATCCGATCATTGAACCTGCAACAAGTGCGGTCGAATCTAACAGGTTCAGACTTTTCCGGAAACCTGAGGATGTATCATCATTGTTTCCCATACCAAGGTAATTTAAATCAACGAATCAGTTTCAATTTTTGATTGCTGCATCATCTCTCTTCTGTTGGCGGAGTTTACTATGACGGATCCCATATGTGAAATAAATGAAAAATCCGATGATAAGCCAGATAATAAGGCGTAACCAGGTATCGATCGGGAGTGAAAACATCTGGATAAGACAGATGAATGCTCCAAGTGCCGGCAAAAAAGGTACCCATGGAGTTCTGAATGGTCTGTGCAGGTCAGGGCGTTTGTATCTAAGGAATATTATACCGATGCAAACAATTACAAAGGCCAGCAAAGTTCCGATTGAAACAAGTTCACCAAGTATGTTGATCGGCAGCATACCGGCAAGTACTACTGCAGCACAACCGGTAACAATCGTACTGAAATAGGGTGTTTTGAAACGGGGATGAACTTTGGAGAAGGCGGG
>JANXXZ010000140.1 GCA_025350385.1 Bacteroidales bacterium | reverse complement strand
AATCCCCCGAACCGGATCAAATCCGCCTATATAGGAGACTACAAACTTTCCCCTGAATCTCTCTTTAAGATTTTCGACTTCAACCTGACCGACGCCAAAGGAATTAAAGCTATATGTATTTGGTACAACCGCTATTTTTTTAGTCGTACCTAATTCTTTCATTAACCGATCCTTCATTTCTTCAGCCACACACACAATCTCATCAACTTCTCCCAGCCATTCCTTTTCCTTAACAAACCATGCCTGCTTTCTGAACACCAGTTTCCCGAACGCAGTTTTCATATAAGGTTGTTCAGCAACCAGGTAAGGGTAATTTTCATGCATGTCGGCAACGATTTTCACTCCAAACGACTTGATTTTAGCTGCCAATATACAAAGCGGAAGATCATGGATATGTACTGCGTCAACCTTGGTTTTCTCAAGAAACTCGGATACTCTTTTCATCCAAATCCAACGGTAGATCGGTAAGTTGAGAATGAGTCCAAGCGATTTATTGGCTAATTGTTTGCTGAGGTTGAAACGATGAACCTTTATTCCATTATATACTTCAAATTTCTCCCTGTTTCCAAAATCATAGCTTAACAGATGGATGGTATGTCCTTGCTTTAACAGGCTGAGCGCTTCATTTTCGACCCTGATATCGGGTGGAAATTCCCTGTCGAGCAACATCAATATGGTCATTTGGTCGGGTATAGGAAGTTAATTTGCGATCTGCGAAGGTAAAAATAAGTAATGAAGTAGCTTTAGCAACTAAAACGGTATTTTTGTATCCTGTTTATTAATCCTATTTTTACTGGTATGTGTGGAATTTCCGGCTTTTATGATCCTTCTCTTTCGCATGAAAAAGCAGATTCTGTAATTGAATCCATGCTGAAATCCATCGCACACCGTGGCCCGGATGCCCGCGGTACCTGGTGGCATGAGGGCCTGTTGTTTGGTCATAACCGCCTCAGCATCATCGACCTGAGTCATGAAGCCGATCAACCCATGATTTACGGGGACCTCGTGATCGTTTTTAACGGAGAGATTTATAACTACCTTGAAATCAGGCAACAACTTATTTCGAAAGGATATAGTTTTGTAACGCAGTCCGATACTGAAGTTGTGCTTGCATCCTATAAAGAGTGGGGTACGGATTGTGTACAACGCTTTGTGGGGATGTGGGCTTTTGCACTCTACGACCGGTCAAACCGACTCCTGTTTTCTTCCCGCGACCGATTCGGTATCAAACCATTTTATTATATACGGCAAGGTTCAGGGTTTTATTTTGCTTCTGAGTTTAAAGCCCTGAAACAAACGCCGGTATTCTCAAATGAATTGAACCTGAATCAGGTTAGCCGCGGATTACAAATGGGGTGGCTGTGTTATAACAATGAAACCTATTTTGAAAAGATAAAAGCGCTGCCCGCAGCTCACAACCTGGTACTGAGATTAGATGAATCCGGTTCCGGACAGGTTGAGATCAAACGGTATTGGGATATTGAACCCGGTAAGTATTCTGATTTGTCATTTAATTCAAAAGTGGATCAATTCCATGAAATGTTTTCCGAAAGTGTTGATCTGCACATGCGCAGCGATGTCCCTGTAGCCACCTGCCTGAGCGGCGGACTCGACAGCAGCGCAATAGTTTCGATGGTTCAACACCAGCATCCCGGAACAGCATATAAATCGTTCAGCATATACTATGACGGAGATGGTGAAGTGGATGAACGGCCTTTTATCAGCGAAGTGATCAAGAAATACCCGGCTATTGAACCTTTTTATAAACAGCCTACCGAGGATGAAATTATAGTTGAATTTCACCGGGCGCTTTATCATGCAGATGTTCCGTCGACCGGATCATCATTCATTTCGCAGTATTTCCTGATGAAACTTATTGCTGAAAACGGTATCAAGGTAGTTCTCGACGGGCAGGGGAGCGATGAATACCTGGCCGGTTATATGCACACATTTTATCGGCTGGTAGGTGGCTATTTCAGGAAGGGAAATTTGACCAAAGCAATTTCTGCAACCCGAAATCTCTCAGACAAATTATCACTTTCAACCGGCAAAACGTTATCCCATTTAAGCAAATCGCTGCTAAGTTCTTTTTCGACAGAACAACAGTTGTATAGACTCGAATTCAGGAAGTATTATCCTTTCCTGATGAATGAAAAACCAAATGACCCCCCTTTCCTGCTGGAAAATAAAGCAGGGTCGATGATGGACCGGTTCTTATACCATCTCCTGTTTACTACAAGCTTGCCATCCTTACTGCAATACGAGGACCGCAACAGTATGGCTTTCTCCATCGAATCAAGGGTCCCTTTTCTTGATCACCGGCTGGTTGAATTTGCCTTCAGCCTTCAGAACGAGGATAAGATCAGGGGAACTGAAACAAAATATATTCTTAGGAAATCACTCGCATCGATACTCCCTGATGCCATCACCAATCGCCAGGATAAAAAAGGATTTGTGACTCCGGGAGAAAATAAATGGCTGAGAGGTCCTTTGAAAAACCTGCTTGAGATAGATTACGATAATCTTGGATTTTTAAATAGAGATAAGGTCGCATCTGTGATTGACCAGTATCAAAAAGGGGATAGTTCCAAAGCTGTATTGGTATGGAGAATTGCTACTTTAAATTATTGGATTAAGAACTTTGTTTAATTCGGTAATGAGTGATTAACCAGAATCCAGTTTACTACTATCATTTTAACTGCCGGAATATCAAATTAATGGTAATTTTGCGCTTCCTCAAAATTAAAATCAAGCAGAAAGTATGCTCGCCGATTTGAGAAAAATAGTCAGCCAGTCAGTTGTTTATGGTTTTGGTACTATGGCCCCCAAGTTGGCAGGTCTTATACTTATCCCTCTGTATACCAAGCACTTTCCTTTACGGGAATTCGGTATTATCGGATTGCTCGACAGCACCGCGCAGATTATCATCGGCATTTTAGGACTTGCTCTTTACCAGGGATTCTTTCGCTGGTATTTTGACAAGGAAGCTGTTGCAAAGAGGAAATCATTGTTTTTTACCCTTCTGGCCGTTCACCTGGTCATTGCGATAGTAAGTATTCTGATTATCTGGCCGTTATCAGGGCAAATATCAATAATACTATTCGGACATAACGGTTATTCTTATGTAGTAAAGGTAATGGCTGCCGCATCATTAGTGCAAATGGTCGTGATTATGCCATCCACCTTGCTCCGGGTGCAGGAAAAGGCAGGAATATACACTGTGTCAAATCTCCTGCAAATGGCTGTCATGGTTTTATTCACCGTGTATTTTATTGTGTGGGGTAAGCAAGGAGTCGAAGCTATTTACCATGCGCAACTCATTGGCTTGGTTATCTACCTGCTGTTGTTAACCAAGTATATGTGGAAAAATATTACCTGGAACATCGAATGGAAATTGCTTTGGGAAATCATGCAGTTTTGTATGCCTTTAGTCATTTCTTCCATTGCCGTAGTTTTACTGAACCAGGCCGACCGGTTTATCATTCAGCATTTCGGACATCTTGCAGATGTAGGATTATATACTCTAGGATTCCGGTTAAGTAACACGTTGAATATATTGTTGGTAGCTTCCATCAGTTTTGCTATCCAGCCGATGATCTTTAAAAAAATGGATGACCCGGACAATAAGCGGTTCTACAGTAAACTGATGACTTACTTTGTACTGGTGGTAATGTTCTTTGTGCTGGGAATGACTCTGTTTGGGAAGGAAATAGTCAAAATCTTCGCAAAACGCCCGGAATATTTTGAAGCCTATAAGGTTATTCCGCTGCTTTCCTTTGCCATATTGATGAATGTGATGAAAGACATGGCCCTGATTGGTTTGCAGATCACCAAGAAGACTAAAGTGATAGCAGGTGTAATTGTTATTGTTTCGATAGTCGGTATCTTGCTGAATTTCATCCTGGTGCCACTTTTACATAACCAGGGTGCAGCTTTGTCGCGATTCCTTTCCAGCGCACTATTTCTTGTTCTGATCTATTTTTATGCCCAGAAAGCATACCAGATACCCTATGAAGTGAATAAGCTTTTTATGATGGTTATTGTGGGCGCCATCCTGTATCTTCCGGCTGAATGGGTAAATGAATACAGTTTGTTGATACGGTTAACGGTTAAAACAGGTCTGATCCTGATTTACCCATTCCTCCTATACCTATTTGGCTTTTTCGAAGAAGTTGAAATCCGGAGCCTTAAAGGAGCCTGGCTAAAATGGAAGCAGCCCGGAGCTTTGTTTCAAAATTTAAAAAGAATCTCAAAACAGGGAGAATAGAATTACCAGCTGAAGGTCAAAAGGCATTTGCCAATTTCTACGCATTGGTATTGCTATATTTGCAGCGTTAACCCCTAGATGAAATTATGCTGAAGACTAAAAATATTGTTATTCTCGGGGCCGGTTCCATCGGAACAGCCCTTGGCAATTCCCTTGCCGAACGGGAAGATCTGAAAGTAAGTCTGCTTTCGATTGAAGAAGATGTAGTGGAGACAATTTCACGTGAGCATATTAACCAGCACTATTTCCCGAATATCCGTCTCAATCCGCGCTTGAAGGCAACCACAAATGAACATTTGCTTGCTGATTCAGATATCGTTTTATTGGCAATTCCATCGGCAACAGTGGTGAATTACCTTCTGAAACTGCAACCTTTATTACCTCCTGACGCTATACTGGTGAATCTGGCGAAAGGTTTTGGAAGCCATAACCAGATCATTTCCGAATGCCTTAAAGATCATTTACCAAACCCTTTGTGCGCGCTGAAAGGCCCGTCATTTGCCCGTGAAATCATAAATAATATTCCCACAGCCTTTACCCTTGCCGCTCTTGAGGAATCAGTGATCAAGCAGGTTGCCCCGATTTTTCCGGGTACCAACCTTTATATTGATCAGTCAACTGATCTGCATGGTGTTGAACTGCTCAGCATACTCAAAAACATCTATGCCATTATTATCGGGATTGTGGATGCAAATTTCAATTCACCGAATCTCCGGTTCCTTGTATTTACCAAAGCGTTCAATGAAATGCGGAAGATATTGCTGCACTTTGGCGGCAAGGAAGAAACCATGTTCAATTATTGCGGTATCGGCGATTTTGGATTGACAGCCCTTAATGACCTGAGCCGCAATCGTACCCTCGGACTGCTTATCGGTAAAGGCTTTTTTACTGAAGATATTTCCGGGAAAGTGGTCCTGGAAGGTAGAATTGCTATGAATGTGTTCCTCGAAAAGCTAATAGAAGATGGTGTTGACCCGATTAAATACAAACTCATGCGGGAACTTGACCAGGTATTCGCTGGGAATTATGATATTTCAGGCTTTGCGAATAAACTATTGAATGACTGATGGTTATAGAGTTTATTATGATGATATCTTAGTCAGAACTGATGCAATTTCTCCGGAAAGGAACCGTCGTGAATATTTCTCAATTCCAGTACTTTGAGAAACCAGCTTTTTCGAGCAGAATAGATTGTAATAATCAAGAATTTGTTTTTTAAGAGCATCAGCATCTTCAAATCCGAAGCTTTCTCCTGAATTGGTTTCCCGAAGAATCAGAGCTGCATCGCCTTCAGAAGGGCCTATGCTGATGATCGGCCTTTGCGCAGCCAGGTATTCGAATATTTTACCGGTCAGAATTCCCTTGGCATTCGGTGTTTGATTGATTAACAGTAGCAGAACCTGGGAGCGTTGCATTTGAGCAATTACAAAGTTATGCGGTAAATAGTCTATTCTATTCAGATAACCATATAACCCCGCTTCTGCAATTGATTCTAATACAGAAATATCCACTTTACCCACGAGTTTAATTTCCAGTTTAACGGCGAAATCCTGGTTTTCGTCAACCAGTTCTGAAAGGATGCTCCAGAAGATTTTCGGATTTCGCGCAGGAGCAATACTTCCGATATGAGCAATACTGAATTTTTTATCGGTTTGGACAGGATCAATAGCTTGAATATCACTCTCATCGTATCCATTAGTTACAACGGAATAATTTCGTAAATGAATTGACTTGAATTCTTCTTCCATTGAACGGCTGATGACTACCACTGCATCAGCTCTCTTTAGGACTTTCAGTTCCTTTGAATGATGCTTCCGGTCAGCATATCCGGATAACTTAAGCAGGTGATAGAAGTCAATTCCGGTCCAGGGATCGCGAAAATCAGCCAGCCAGGGGATTCCTAGTTCTTTCTTAACCCCTAGCGCAATAAGGTGCATGGAATGTGGAGGCCCGGTAGAAACAATGGCATCAACGGGGTGTTCCCTGAGATAATTGATTATGTATCGTATCGAAGGTTTTATCCAGAACTTACGTGCATCTGGTATAAATAAATTCCCTCTCAGCCAGACGGAAATATTTTCAGCTAGTCCCGGCTTCTTTTTTTCAGTCAGAAATCCGGCATTTATTTTCTCGCTGCTTTTAAGGCCAACCAGTTTTTTATAATAACTGTAAGGTTCCCAGATAGACCGTCTGATAATCTCCAGGTCAGGGGGAACATCATTCAGAAGTGACTTATCCAAAACCGGCGCTTCCGGGTTTTCGGGAGTATAAACTACCGGTTCCCAGCCAAATTCGCGGAGATATTTAATGGTTTTTAGCCAACGCTGGACTCCTGCTCCTCCGCTTGGGGGCCAGTAATAGGTTATAACCAGGACCCGACGTCTTTGGGCTTCAGCCATTGAATTTACCTTATACAGTTATTTCTTCCTCAGGTTTCATAATCTTATTCCGGATCAGGAACCCGATTGAACCAATCACCAGAAGCAAGAGCAGGGCTGAACTTGCCATGGAAACTTTCTCACCTACCCTGAACACACGGGGTTCAAATTTGAATTCAATGGTGTGTTTGCCAGCCGGCACGATCATAGCCCGGAGAATATAATTAGCCCTGAAATGAGGTGTCAGTTTCCCATCAACATAGGCATTCCAGCCTTTGTCGTAATAAATTTCGGAGAATACCGCAAGTTGTTCCCTGGATGTGATACTTTCGTAAGTTAGATCATTGGGCTTGTATACAGTGAGTCTTATTGTGGACAATGAATCTTTGCTTATATCATGTCCTTTCACCTGGTTTTCAAACCGCTTGTCAACAATTGCAGTTTCCGCGGGAGTAAAGGAATCCAACGTTTTTATTTCCTCATCGGCATTGTTCACCATACGCACATCATTCACAAACCAGGCATTTCCCATGGCCTGCATATTCACCTGCATAACAGGTTGATTGTTGTTCGCTTTGTCGGGTGTAATAAAATATTTGGTGTTCAGCATATTGAACACGTTCATGTTTCCTTTCGAAAGATCATGCTCAATTATTTCCTGGTAGCGGCGAAGTTTAGCCCCATGATAACCGCCGATTGATTTGTGGAAGTATGAAGTGCTTGCATCGTTGAATGGATCTACCGTTTGATTAAAAACCCTGTAATCCGGGTCAACATCCTTCATGATGAATAAGTCAGCCTGTGAAGGCTGGAAAGGATTGGCATCCACGCTTTTGCGCACAAAGCTTTCATTATTAACGTACCTTCGGTTGATTGCCCATGCATCAATGAGAATAAGCAGGATTAAAGCAGGATAGGCATATTGCTTTTTAAGTTTTCCATTGATCAGTGCCCATAATACACCGGCAGCCAATACAATGAAAGCTAAGGAACGGAAAGCGCTGGCAGTGAGCAGGGAAGCTCTGTCCTGACGAAGGGCGCTGATCAGCCAGTCAGGGAAAATAGTCTTGTATTGTTCATCGGATGGTGAGACAAAACTAAAGAAGCTGCCACCGAGCACTAAAAATACCAAGCAAATCCCGCCCGCAATTCCAAGTGAATAATAGAGATATTTTGTGAGCGTTTTTCGGTCAGTCTTTCCTGAGATGGCTTGCTGTAATCCCAGTATGGCAAGTAACGGGATAGTAAATTCAGCTATAACCATAGCCATTGAAACAGCCCTGAATTTATTATAACCCGGCACATAATTCAGGAAGAAGTCAGTTAACGGCATGAAGTTCTTTCCCCAGGCAAGCATGACAGATAGTATAGTTGCAGCCAGGAGCCACCACTTATACTTTTTGTCTGCAACAAACAGGGCGAAAATGAAAAGGAAAATTATAATAGACCCGAGATATACCGGGCCGGCAACGGTGGGTTGCGTACCCCAGTATAAAGGCATATTACGGATATAATCTTCGGCTTGTTTTTCGGGTACACCGTTACTTGTCATGGCCTGATATGTGGCCGATTTCATTGTCAAGCTGCCGTTGGATGCGCCACCCCTTGCATCCGGAATTAAAAGGGAAAAAGTTTCACCTACTCCGTAACTCCATCCTGTTGCATAGTCTTTATCAAGACCGGATGTTCGGTTGGATTTTTCAGAAGTGAGCTCTGTTTTCCCACGAATAGTCTCTTTGCCATATTCATAAGTAGCCCAAAGGTTCGAAAAGGAAGTAGCGGCTGCGAGAATAGCTGCGACGGCTAATAATGCTGATGCTTTAAAAAAATGGGGGAGGGTTTTCTCCCGGATATTGATGATGAGTTCTGAAATAGCATAGATTAGGATTATCAGTATCAGGTAATAGGTGATCTGCATGTGGTTGGTGAAGAGTTCCAATGCCAGGAATAACGCCGTAAGAGCCGCCCCGAGTAAGTATTTTCCACGATAGGTCAGGATGATCCCTGCCAGTAACGGCGCCATGTATCCGATAGCATGTGCTTTGCTGTTATGTCCCGCCTCAAGTATAATGAAGAAATACGATGAAAAAGCAAATGCCATAGCACCGGCCACCGCCAGCCAGATATCAACATTCAGCACAAGTAGCAGGATAAAGAACCCAACCAGGTAAAGAAAAACCAGCCCTGCAGGATGTGGCAGATAAGCCTGCATAACCTGGTCAACATAGCGTACGAGGTTTCCTTTATAAATCACCGAAATCTGGTAGGCCGGCATCCCACCGAACATCGAGTTGGTCCAGAGTGGTTCTTCACCTGTCTTGGCCCGGTAATCCACGATCTCCTTCGACATCCCTTTCCAGTTGGTAATATCAGACTGTTTCATCTTTTTACCTTCAAGCAGAGGGTTGAAATAAGCCAGTGTGATGCCGACAAAGATCGCAATTGCCAGGAGGTAGGGCAGGTATTGTTTGAAGCTGATGGGTGTCATAGGGATATTCGTTAAAGGTTATCGGTTATTTGTTATTTTAGGCACTAGCCAATAGCCACCAGCCACAAGGGATACGCCACTATTCACTATTCACAATTCACAATTCATAAGTCCCTAGTGGCCAGTCACTAGTCACTAGTCGTTCTCACTTCACCTCCTCAAAATCCACGTACTCATCATTTGTCCCGGTATTCCCATTCTTCGACTTCTCATCGACAACCTGGATGGTCACTTCACCTTCTTTTTTTGTTGGTTGCTGCGGCGGCTGGTTCTGTCCGGTAAAGTTCTGCTGGACATTCTTAATATAATTCTTTAGCATTATCGGTACAATATACCTGAATATCAGGGTGAAAGCATAATAGGTGATGACGATGATCAGGAGAAACCTGAATAAGCCGGTGATTGATGCCTCGTATATAATGTGTTGCACGGTACCTTTGAATTGTGTGGCTAAATTATAATTTTTCCTTTAACTGGCGAAATCAATGATTTTATGCGTTGTGCGACAAAAAAGAAAAGGAGGCAGGCTTGAAGCCCCCTCCCTAAGGTAGGTAAATATGTTCTTTAGCTGTTTCCAAAAGAATCAGCAATTCAACAAAGGATTATTTTCCTTCGTCGGAAACAGATAGTTTTTTACGGCCTCTTGCCCTGCGGGCTGAAAGTACCTTGCGGCCATTAACAGATTCCATTCTTTTTCTGAATCCGTGTTTATTCTTTCTTTTCCGGTTTGATGGTTGGAAAGTCCTCTTCATGGTTGGTCATTTTAGGGGTGCAAAGGTATTAAAAGTTACCTTATTACCAAATTATTTCAAAAAAAATCAAACATCCTGCCCGGGTTAGCAGGCAGGATGCCGATAGTATATTAATAATTAATTATTTAAGCTTATTTTGCCGGTGCATTTTCAAGTGTCGAAACCAGATAATTCCAGAATTTACCTACCGATTCAATATGCACTTTCTCATCCGGAGAGTGGGGATACTTAATGGTCGGGCCAAAAGAGATCATATCCCAGTTTGGATAAACACCTCCGAGCAGACCACATTCAAGACCTGCATGAATAGCTTTGATCTCAGGAATCTTGCCGTAAAGTTTCTGGTACACGTCCTGCATGGTTTTCAGGATCGGGGAGCTCATATTAGGCTTCCAACCCGGATATTGTCCATCAAGGTTTACATTAGCCCCTGCGAGCAGGAAAACGCTTTCAACCATCAAGCCAAGTTCTTCTTTTGCCGAATCGACCGATGAACGGAGCAGGCATTGAATCCTGATTTCTCCTCCGGCCATTTTAACACTTGCCAGGTTCGTAGAAGTCTCAACAAGCCCTTTCATATCATCGCTCATCCGCATAACCCCGTTCGGGCAGGCGTGAATTGATTTGAACAGGACATCCTGAGTCTTCAGGTCAATAACCTTCGCAGGCATCGTTGTGGGTTCAATCACGAATTTCATCGTAGGCTCAACAGCGGAGAATTCGCTCATATAGATTTTGGCATATTCAGCCTGACATTCCTTAAATTTGGCTTCATTTGCTGCTGGAATTGTTACAATGGCGAATGATTCGCGGGGGATGGCATTACGCAAACTCCCTCCGTCAATCC
>JANXXZ010000114.1 GCA_025350385.1 Bacteroidales bacterium | reverse complement strand
CTCCGTCAATCCATGCAAGCCGCAGACCTTGTTTTTTGGCTGCATGCATGAGGTAACGGTTCATCAGTTTATTGCTGTTGCCGCGTTGAAGGATGATTTCAAGACCTGAATGCCCACCTTTGAGTCCTGTAATAGAAAGTTTGTAAGCAACTGACCCGGCAGGAACTGCTTCTTCGGCATACTTGAAACTAATATTTGCATTGGTTCCGCCTGCGCAACCTACATATAATTCACCTTCATCTTCCGAATCAAGATTAAGCAGGATATCACCTTTCAGATATCCTGGTTTTAAACCGAATGCCCCGGTCATACCGGTTTCTTCGTCGCAGGTAAAAAGGGCTTCAACAGGACCATGCCTGAGCGTTTTCGATTCAAGAACAGCCATGGTTGCAGCTACACCCATACCGTTATCAGCGCCAAGTGTAGTTCCGTTGGCAGTAACCCAGTCACCGTCCACATAGGCTTCGATAGGATCATTCTCAAAATCATGCGTTTTATCGCTGTTTTTTTGGGGAACCATATCCAGGTGGGTCTGCAGCACAATACCCATTCGCTTTTCCATGCCCGGAGTTGCCGGTTTGCGGATAATAATATTACCCACTTCGTCCTTAACAGTCTCCAGTCCGAGGCTTTTACCAAAATCGAACATAAATTTCTGAATCCGGTCTTCTGATTTCGAAGGACGGGGAGTTTGTGTGAGGCTGTAGAAATTCTTCCATACGGCCTTAGGTTCTAAGTTAAAAATATCCTTGTTCATAGGTTAGCTGTTATGTTATTTTATTTGTTGTATTTCTTTAAAAGTGATGAACCTGTCCTGGTACATCCTCATCAGGAACTGTGAAACGCGTTCTTCAGCCTGTGGAAACCCGTCGTCGGATTTCTCCCTCAACACATGGCTGATTTGGCCTATTTTTGAGATTCCGTCAATCGAGTTCCAAACTTTACTGCCTGTTTCATCCAGTTTTAACCGGATGATCTTGCTCTTTGTCCCTGGGATCACGAATGCAGCAACTCTATCATTCTTGAATTTTTTGATAAGAAGGGTCACGAGGCCATCATCACCAGTTTCCGATTGAAGACGCGCTATGGGAGTAAGTTCAAGTGCATTGGCTTTCCTGAAGAATTGTATTCTTTTAAAATAGGTAATGAGCATGAAGACAACGAATAGTTATTAAGGTCAAAAGTATAAAAAAAGCAGGACAATCGTGCCCTGCTTCTTTGGAGTTTGAGGTTTTAATGTTAATTCGTGTTAATTATGCTTTTGATTCCTTTCAATCCAATTCACCAGAATGAAAACGATTGAAATTTATACATCAGGATCAATGGAACAATCTATTATATGCTGGCTGCAGGTGGTGCAGGTTCATCAGGTTTCCCGGCGTTTTTAATCGGGATCTGTATAAGCACATAAGCAACAATTGCCAGAATGATCAGACTGATACCAAAAGTCGGGTTCTTGAAGAAACTGAAGTAGTCGTAAAGGAAGATATTTCCGACGGCAAAAATGGCAATGACTAGTCCCATCAGGGCTTCCCCGGCTATAAGACCGGATGCAAGGAGTACACCCGTATTTTCGACCCGCACTTTCTGGGCTTCATTATGTTTCTTCCTGTCGTTGAACATATCCACAGCGCCTTTAATGAGTCCGCCGGTGAAGATAGCGAAAGTGGTTTCGAGTGGCAGATACATACCCACACTCACAAGCATGGGGCTCTTTACCTGCATTAACACAAAGCCAAGACCCATGATCATACCGGCAATAATAAGCGGCCATGCCATCTGTCCCTCAACGATTCCTCGCGAAAGAATTGCCATTAAACTGGCCTGGGGAGCCGAAAGATTCTTGCTTCCGAATCCACCCTGGTAGCCTTCTTTAACCCCTTTGGCGATATCGCCGTCGTTAAGGAAAGCAAGCACAGTAAACATAACGACACCGGCAAGTACCACACCGATAATGTCACCTACCTGCATTCTCCAGGGAGTTCCGCCAAGCAAATGACCGGCCTTGAGATCCTGGAGCATTTCTCCTGCAACTGCCGCCGAAACACAAACAATGGCAGCAACACCCAATACTGCAGCAGTTCCTTCGTTTCCTCGTGAACCAAGCAATACCATGATAAGAGCGGTAATAACGAGAGCGGTTAAGGTAAGCCCGCTGATAGGATTGTTACTCGAACCCATAATTCCCACAAGGTAGCCTGAGACGGCCCCGAAAAAGAAAGCTAGAATAATAAGCAAGGTTGCTGCGACAAATGCAGTGAGAAAGGATGTTTTAAAGATGAAAAAAGTAATGAGGAAGGTGAGAACAGCCACAAACACTATTCCAACCATGATCCAGTTAAAAGGAATATCTTTTTCATTCCTTGCGGTAGTGACTACACCGCCCGAAGCAGCTTTTCTCACATCACTTATTGAACGTGCTATACCTGCAGAGAGTGATTTACGCATTTTGAAAAGGGTGAATCCTGCTCCGACAAGCATTCCGCCGATAGCGATAGGGCGGACAATAAATCTCCATATCTGGAAAATCTGGTAAGCCGGATCGCTTACTTTAGCCATGGCAGCTTCGGGTGTGAGGGTAGCATCCTTGGCTATGAGCATGGCCGACCATGCATTCAGATCAATGTTTGGTCCTAGAAAATAGAGAAACATAGGCGCAAGTAATCCCCAGGCGATCAAACCACCGCTGAAGTTAAGGGCGCCCAGTTTGGGGCCGATAATGTATCCAACCCCCATATACGCCGGTGAAACTCCCGGTGAACTGAGTAACATACCACCCTGTCCGGTAATAGGTGTGCCGGTGATGGTTTGTTTCGAAAATACGACGAATTTTTCCCATAAAGGGAGGAAAAGTTTCAGCTCACCAAGTAATTTGATAACTCCGCCCAGCGCCATGGCTGAGAACAGGAATTTGGAACCACCACCGCCTGAACGGCCTGCCTTGTGAATTTCGGCAGCAGCAACTGATTCAGGAAAAGGCAGGTCGGCATCTTCAACCATTACCTTACGCAGCAAGGCTACGAACATGATACCCAAAACTCCACCTGCAATAAGGATGAGAGATGAAGTAACATAATGTCCCATGGTAAAAAAATCAGGCCATAAGCCGGAAATAAAAAACGCAGGAAGTGTAAAGATGGCACCAGCTGCAACTGATTCTCCGATTGAACCCACGGTACGCGTGAAGTTTTCCTCCAGGATCGTTCCTTTGAAAAGTTTAAGCAAAGCCATGCCAAGAACTGCGGCAGGATATGTGGCAGCAATGGTCATGCCGGCCTTTAACCCCAGGTATGCATTGGCCGCACCCAGGATAACGGCAAAGAATAAACCGATAATGAGCGCGCGCACAGTGAATTCCTTCATATTAGTCTCGGCCGAGACGAAGGGGATAAATTTCTTTGGTTCAGCCATAAAAGCAGGTTGTTTTAGGTGAGTAGTATATTTTTCACAGCGAATTAAACGAATTATTCCGAAACCGGCAAAAATTGTTTTCAACCAGATATTTAATAAGGTTCACAAATTCAGTTTAATGAGTGCTTTCAGGGGAGAAGAATACACTGAATATGATTTTAAATCACAAGAGGATCACTAATATGCAGGAATAGATTTTATCTCAAATAAACTCAGCTATGAAGATGCACTAACTTCTTCGTTTCGAAAAACTCTTCTTTAAAGAAATTACTTAGATTATAGATATGGTATTTGACTTTAATTCCTGCCAGTTCCTCTGATAAATATCCGCCTTTCAGATATAAAACTCCATTTTGGAGGTCGTTGAAGTTTTTCCTGTCAATTTTATTGCGGGTCCAGTACAGGAATTCCGGGAGTGTTGTAACGGCACGGCTTACGATAAAATGAAACGACTGGTTCAGGTTTTCAGCACGGGTATTCAATGCCTGGACATTGGATAAACTCAGTTCCTTGGCCACTTCTTCAACTACTTTAATTTTTTTACCTATGGAATCGACCAGCAGAAATTCCGTTTCGGGGAACATGACGGCCAGTGGTATGCCGGGAAATCCGCCTCCGGTGCCTACATCCAGTACTATAGTGCCGGGGGCAAACCGGATCACTTTGGCAATTCCCAGGGAATGAAGTACATGGCGCTCGTAAAAATTCTCCATATCCTTACGCGAAATCACGTTGATCCTTGAGTTCCAGATACGATAAATTTCCTCCATCTGCCGGAAACGCTCTGTTTGAAGCGTTGTAAGCCCTGGGAAATAAATATGCAGCAGTTCGTTCATCTTATTGGGTATTCAGCGGATAAAAGTAAGATATTCGGTCAAAAGTATTCAAAGGGACTGGTAAAATCCTATTTTTGCTGCAAATCATCTATAACTCATATACTATGAAGCAAGAGACTGACCGGTTCGTATCTGAGATGAAATCATGGCACAACAGGACCTTGGGATTGAAAACAGTTGAAGCGCTTAAGAAGAACCATTTTGATGCTGACTTTTTCGAACTTGCTGATGAAGCAGCTAAGAGGGTATTAAGCTTTATCAAACCGGGAAATACTGTTGCTTTTGGTGGCTCGCAAACCGCGCGCCAACTGGACCTGGTGAATAATATCGTCAAAGCCGGCGGCATTATTCTTGACCACAATGCTGATGGACTGCCAGCAGATGAAAAACTTGATATCATGCGCCGCCAGCAGGTCTGTGATGTTTTTATTTGCAGCAGCAATGCCATTAGTTTGCAAGGCGAACTTTACAATGTGGATGGAAATGGAAACCGCATCTCAGCAATGATCTTCGGACCTCGAAAAGTAATAGTGGTTGCAGGGATAAATAAAATTTGCATTGATGAACAGTCAGCATGGGATCGGATCCGGACAATTGCTGCCCCCGTTAATATGAAACGGCTTAACCGTCCCAATCCCTGCATAAAAGAGGGCATTTGCATGGATTGCAGCCTCATGACCCGCGGGTGTAATGCCTACCTGCTGCTTCGTAAAAAACCTTCGATGACTGATTTTTCGGTTTTTATAGTGAATGAGCCGCTTGGGTTTTAGTCAGTTATTGGTTTATCGTTATTGGTTATATGTTAACCAAGATATTAATAATCAAATGAATAACCAATAACCAATAGCTCCATCATCTCAAAAATCAATCGTAATTTGTCACATTTTTGCATTCAATCAGATTTTATACAAGGCTAACACCAAAAATAACGGTTGTTTCACATTTAAATTTGCAGAAGGCTTGATGGATTTTATACTTTTGAACTGTTATTAATTCTTATCGGATATGGACCTTACCACTATAAATGCCATATCGCCCGTCGACGGGAGATATCGCAAACAGGTTGAGCGCCTCAGCTATTATTTCAGTGAAGCTGCTTTTATCAATTACAGGGTTTTTGTTGAGGTGGAATATTTTATTGCTCTTTGTGAAATTCCATTGCCACAGTTACAGGACTTTGACCGCCGGCGATTTTCAGATCTGCGCTCCATGTGCAAGGATTTTACCTTTAATGATGCCCAGGAGGTTAAAGAGATTGAAACAATTACCAATCACGATGTGAAAGCCGTTGAGTATTACCTGAAAAAACGGCTCGAAAAGATGGGTATTGGGAAATATAAGGAGTTTATACATTTCGGTCTCACATCGCAGGATATAAACAACACAGCAATGCCCTATTCCCTGAAACTGGCATTGAATGAAGTGCTTCTTCCTATGTACGAGAATCTGCTTCAGAAGCTTACTAAACGGGCCAGGGAATGGAAAAAGATACCGATGCTTGCCCGTACTCATGGTCAGCCGGCCTCACCCACTATACTTGGGAAAGAAATATTTGTATTTGCCGAACGTCTGAAACTGCAGATAAAAATGCTAAAAGCAGTGCCAGTCTCAGCTAAATTCGGAGGGGCTACCGGAAACTTTAATGCACATTACGTTGCCTATCCGGATATTGACTGGTTCAGTTTTGCGGATGATTTCCTAAAAAACCATCTTAATCTTGAACGACAGCGCACAACCACCCAGATTGAACACTACGATGATCTGGCTGCTTTGTTTGATACTTTCAAACGGATAAATTCCATACTGATCGATTTCAGCCGTGACATGTGGACTTATATTTCAATGGATTATTTCAAGCAAAAAATCAAACCGGGTGAAATTGGTTCTTCGGCAATGCCACATAAAGTCAACCCGATTGACTATGAAAATGCTGAAGGTAATCTAGGAATGGCAAATGCCATTTTTGAGCACCTTTCAGCTAAATTGCCGGTTTCCAGGTTGCAACGTGACCTTACTGATTCTACGGTTACCCGGAATATTGGAGTTCCTGTGGCACACACATTCATTGCTATCCGCTCGATCCTGAAGGGAATGGAGAAATTAATTCTCAATGAAGAAAAAATCCGGGCTGACCTGGATGATAACTGGGCAGTGGTTGCAGAAGCAATTCAGACTATTCTTAGGCGAGAGGGCTATCCCAAGCCCTATGAATCACTTAAGCAGTTGACCCGCACCAATTCAAAGATTGATCAACAGGCTATCATTGAATTTATTGATAAACTGGGAGTTAGTACAAAAATTAAAAAGGAATTGCACAAAATTACTCCTGAAAACTATACGGGTCGGTTTGAATTATAAGTCAGGCTCAACGGATGAACAGATCATCTTTCTGTTTTAAAACAGTAATCATGCGATTTTTTGTATTTTTGCATAAAATAAGGTAGAACTATGGATTTGAAAGACATTCTGTCAATTTCGGGTAAACCCGGCCTTCACAAGAATATTGCACAATCAAAAACCGGGGTAATTGTTGAATCATTAATAGATGGCAAACGATTCCAGGTATTTGCCAGCGATAAAATCAGCTCATTGGGCGAAATCAGTATTTACACCAGTGGTGAAGATATGCCGTTGAGGGAGGTTTTTCGCCTCATCCGTGAGAAACACGCCGACCAACCTGCTCCTGACCATAAAGCTACGGATAAACAGCTGGTTGAGTTTTTTGAAGCTATCGTCCCGGAATATGATAAGGAGCGCTTCTATATATCCCATATGCGCAAACTCGTAAGCTGGTATAATATGCTCCTTGAAAAAGGCATAACTGATTTTTCGGAAGTTGCAGAAGAAGCTGCCGAAGAAGTCCCCGAATCACCCGGCGAAAAGCTGGATGATGTTGATAAAGAAGTTAAATAATCGGTGAGTCCGTCAGTTTAGGCGGACTTTTTTTTACCTATTTTAGCACGGTTACCAGTACGAGAAATAAATGAAGAAATACATGCATGATTTCAAGGTTCAGCGCAATCACAGGCTCTCAGCCGACTATTTTGTGCTTTATCTTGAAGGTCCTGAAAAACTACCCCTTATCCTGCCAGGTCAGTTTGCCGAAGTACTTGTTCCTGATTCCTCAACGACTTATCTGCGTCGCCCTTTCTCAATTTATGATGTATATCCTGAGCAGAACATTCTTACTATGCTCATCAAAAAGGTTGGTGACGGAACAACTGCATTGTTCAATCTTGAAGCCGGTGATTCACTCAATTTAATTTACCCGTTGGGGAATTCATTCAGTGAGCAGGTTAACGGCAAGGCGCTCCTGGTTGGCGGAGGCGTGGGAATCGCCCCGATGCTCCTGCTATCGAAGTACCTTAGCGCAAGAGGTGTTGAATTTGATGTCCTGATCGGTGGTCGTACTTCGGCTGATATCATTGAACCACAACTATATGAACCTTATGGGAATGTTCATATCACTACCGATGATGGTTCGATGGGGGAGAAAGGTATGGTAACCCAGCATTCACTGTTCGGGAAGGAGGAAATACTGTATTCACGAGTATATGCCTGTGGCCCGGACCCGATGATGAAAGCTGTTTCTGCCCTGGCACTTTCAAAGGGTATACCTTGCGAAGTATCGCTAGAAAATAATATGGCTTGTGGAATTGGTGCTTGTTTGTGTTGCGTAGAAGATACAATCAATGGACATAAATG